>JAYVTD010000564.1:0-6649 GCA_043774765.1 Rhizobacter sp.
TCGTGCGCAGTGCCGAGCCCGGCGAATCGATGCTGACCGACATGGTCGGCCTGCTGCAATCGAAGAACGCGTTCCTCGCCAACCTGGCGGTGTTCCGCCACCAGGACGACACGCTGGGTTCGTTGCTCGACGCTGTGGCCTGAGCGGCTACAAAAGCGCGCCGCTCAGCCCTTGGCGCGCATCGCCGAAAGCAACTGCTGCGAACCGGCCGCGAGCAAACGCGCGTCGGAGCCCAGCGTGACGAAGCGGTAACCCATCGCGACCCGCTCCAGCGCGCCGGCCACCACGCCGTTGTGGATGCCGCACTGCACGCCGTGGGCCTTCGCGCGCTCGGCGATGTGGGCAATGGCCTGCGCCACCGGCGGGTCGACATCGTCGAACACCGGGCGACAGCCCATCGAGAGCGACAGGTCCGAAGGGCCGATGTAGATCGCGTCGAGCCCTTCGACCGAAAGAATGTCGTCGAGATTGTCGAGCGCCTGCGCGGTCTCGATCATCGCGAACGCGACCACCGTGTCGTTGGCGTGTTGCGGGTAGTCGGCGCCGCCGTACAGCAGCGCGCGCACCGGGCCGAAGCTGCGGGTGCCACGCGGCGCGTAGTGGGTGTAGGCGACGAGCTTCTGCGCGTCTTCACGCGTGTTGACCATCGGGCAGATCACGCCGTAGGCGCCGGCGTCGAGTGACTTCATGATGATGCCCGGCTCGAGCCAGGGCACACGCACGATCGGCACCGTGGCAGTGGTCGAGATCGCCTGCAGCATCGTCACCATCGCCGGGTAGTCGATCACGCCGTGTTGCAGGTCGATGGTGAGCGTGTCCCAGCCCTGGTGGGCCATGGTTTCGGCCGAGAAGCTGTTGCCGATCGCGAGCCAGCCGTTGACCGCGGCCTGGTCGTTCTTCCACATCGTGCGCAGTCGGTTTTCTCTCATGCTTTTCTCCGGTGTCGAGTTCGGATGATGCGGCAAAAACTCAGTCGAGTTTGACACCGCTCTGGGTGACAACCGCTGCCCACTTGAAGAGGTGGCGCCGGTTGTCCGAACACCGAAGTAGCTTCGATAAGTGGGGCCCTGCGGTTCTGGTACCGGTGCAGGGTTGTCCACAGCGGCACGCGGGTGGCGCGCGACACACCCGACATGGCCGCGACGATCCTGGTGTGCACGCCAATCTTCCGGTCGATCTGCATGAATCGTGACCTACGTGCCGACGTTCTCGATGTGGCTGCCGAACCTGCTGCTGAAGTGAGCGTGTGGCGATGACGAGCGCGGTCTACGTCTCGAACGCCGAGAGCGGCGACGTCCAAGTGCTGCATCTCGACGAGGTGCGTGGCCGAGCCTCGCGGCTTCAACATCACGGCCGATGGCTGCTGGCTGATTGTTGCGCGCCAGGCCTCGGGCAGCGTCGGCGGACCGTTCCACTGGCTTGAGCGGTGCGTAGGAAGCGGCCGACAGGCTCTTGCGCCATCGGCCGCTGGCTCTGCCCGGGCCGCGCCCCTAAGGTCGAGGCTCTTGATTTCAAAGGAGCAATCCATGAACAAAGCCAAACTCATTCTTGCCGCCGCCATCGTCGGCCTGTCGTCCGTCGCCATGGCCGATACCGATACCGACCGCGACCAGCGCATGAACGCTGCGCTCGAAAGCTACCGCAGCAGCGACGCCGCCGCGAAGAACCCGGAACCAGGACGGTTCGCCCGCGGCGAAGAAGCCACCAAGCGCGGCGCGCGCAAGGCCGGCCACGCGATCAAGCGCGGCGCGCAGCGCGCCGGCGAAGGCATCGCCACCGGTGTCGAGAAGACCGGCGACGCGCTGCGCCGCACCGGCGAGAAGATCAAGGAAAAGACGACGCCGGCGCAATAACGCCGCGTCGGGCCGGGGCCGTTTGGAACACCTCGACCCGATCTCGCACAAGCCGACTCCGGCCGCGTAGAGCGCCGGGTCGGCTTCTTGCGTGGCGGCAGCGGCTGCGGGGCGACCATGGTGGGGCTATTTTTGTATCGGCACGGCGGCGGCGCGGTGCACCGAGCGGCGCCGTAAACTGCCACACACGACAGCAACCCGCGAGGCCCCGTGATGAAACTCCACTCTGTCCTGATCGCCGCCGCCCTGACGCTCGGCTCCCTGCACGCGGTCGCCCAGACCCAGGCACCCGGCCTGTGGGAGCACAGCTTCAAGATGAAGTCGCAAGACGGCGAGCTCGAAAAGGGCATGGCCGAGATGCAGAAACAGATGGCTGCCATGCCGCCCGCTGAACGCAAGCAGGTCGAGCAGATGATGGCCGGTCGCGGCATGAGCATGGGTGCACAGGGCACGACCGTGAAGGTGTGCGTGACCAAGGAAGACGTGGCGCGTAAAGCCGAGCCGCAGTTCCGCGAAGGCTGCACACAGCAGGTCGTTCAGCGCAGCGCCAGTTCGATGAAGGTCAAGTTCGAATGCAGCCAGCCGCGGCCGATGAGCGGCGAGGGCGAGATGACCTTCATCAGCGACAAGGCCTACACCGGCAAGTCGACCATGACTTCGCAGGCCGACGGCCGTGCCCAGCAGATGACGATGGAGATGGCGGGCAAGTGGCTCGCAGCCGACTGCGGTGACGTGAAGCCGAGGCCGGCGCCGGCCAAGTGACGTCCCTCGCTGCGGGATCCGTTCCCGCGTTGGGCCGCTGGGCCGTCGCGGTGGCGGGCGCGGTGGCGCTCGCGGTGGCGATGGGCATCGGCCGCTTCGCTTTCACGCCGCTGCTGCCGATGATGTTGCACGACGGCGTGATCGACCTGCCGTCGGCGAGCTGGCTCGCCAGCGCCAATTACCTCGGTTACCTGGCCGGCGCGCTGCTGTGCACCTTCCAGCCGTGGATCTGGGCGCGCGTGCCGCGCCTGCCGCCGGTCGACGGGCCGTGGATGGTGCGCGCCGGGTTGCTGGCCACCGGCTTGCTCACACTCGCCATGGCGCTGCCCTGGCCGGCCGCGTGGCCGCTGCTGCGTTTTGCCGCCGGCGTGGCGAGCGCGCTCGTGTTCGTCTACGCCTCGGGCTGGGTGCTGTCGCAGCTGGCACGCCTGCAGGCGCCGGCGATGGGGGGTGTGATGTTCACTGGGCCGGGCGCAGGCATCATCGTCAGCGGGCTGTTCGCGAGCGCGATGGTGCAGTGGCAGTGGCACGCCGCCGACGCCTGGCTGGTGTTCGGTGCGCTTGCCTTCGTGCTCAGCGCGCTTGTGTGGCGCAGCTTCGAGCGCGGCGAAGCGCCGCGCTCCGCTGCTGGTGCGAACACCGGAGCCACTGCGGGCAGCGAGCCCCACGACGCCGTTGAAATCGGCTTTCTGTGCGTGGCCTATGGCATCGCCGGCTTCGGCTACATCGTCACCGCCACCTTCCTGCCGGTGATCGCCCGCGCTGCCTTGCCCGGCTCGCCGTGGCTCGACATGTTCTGGCCGATCTTCGGCTTCGGCGTGTTCTGCGGTGCGCTGATCGCGAGTCGGTTGCGGGTCAGCGGCGACCTGCGGCTGCTGCTGGCGGGCGGCTATTTCATCCAGGCCGCGGGCATCGCGGTCGGCGTGTGGAGCCCGAGCCTGGCGGGCTTTGCGATCGGCAGCCTGATGCTCGGTTTGCCGTTCACCGCGATCACCTTCTTCGCGATGCAGGAAGTGCGGCGCCTGCGGCCCGCGCACGCCGCGAGCTTCATGGGCCTGGCCACCGCGATGTACGGCATCGGCCAGATCGTCGGCCCGCCGCTGGTGGCGCTGCTGCTGCGCCACAGCGGCAGCGCCAGCGCAGGCTTCACACGCTCGCTGCAGGTCGCGATGAGCGCCCTGCTGGCCGGCGCGCTGGTCTACCTGTGGATGGTGCGCGCCTACCCGATGCGCCGGGCAGCGCCGCCGTGATGCACATCGAACCCCTGGCGCACCACGAGCTGCCGGTCGCGCAAAAGATCCACGCGGTGCTGTTGCTCGCGCACGCGCAGGAAGCCCGCCTGCTGCAGGTCAACGATGTCGTTCCGATGGCGCGCACGCCGGAAGACCTTCAGTCCAGCGGCGACTATTTTCTGGGCGCGCTGTTGGGCGACTCGCTTCTCGGTTGTATCGGCCTGGGGCCCGACGACGAGCCCGGCCAAATCAGTATCGCCGCGCTGGTGGTGCACCCCGACCACCAGCGCCAGGGTGTCGCCCGCGCGCTGATGGCCGAGGCGCTGCGGCGCGGCGCCGGGCTGGTGCTCTCGGTCGCCACCGGCGCGAAGAACGCCCCGGCCCTGGCGCTGTACCGCGGCCTGGGCTTCGTCGAATACCGGCGCGGCACGCTCGGCCCGCAAGCGCTCGAGATCGTCAAGCTGCGGCGCGCAGCGCCGGCCGCAGCCGATGGACGCTGACACCGTGCTTCGCGCCGGCCGGCCCGCCGACGCACCGCTGCTCGCGGCGCTGGCCACGCAGGTGTTCCTGCACACCTATGCCACGCAGGGTGTCTCGGCGGCGATCGCGGCCCACGTGTTGGCGGAGTTCACGCCCGCGAAGTTCCAGGCCTGGCTCGTCAGCGACACGGCGGCCGTTCTCGTCGCCGAAAGGAACGCTCACCTTGTCGGTTATGCCCGCCTCGCCTTCGGCGCCGTGTGCCCCGTGCCGGGCGCCGGCACGGCGGAGCTGGCGACGCTCTACCTGCAGGAGCGCTTCACGGGCCACGGTGTTGGCGCGGCCCTGCTGGCGCAGGCCCAGGCGCTGGCCCTGCAGCGCACGCAGCAGCCGTTGTGGCTGACCGTCAACGCGCAGAACCTGCGGGCGATCGCGTTCTACGCCGCGCAGGGCTGTTCGAAGATCGGCAACGCCTGGTTCGTGCTCGGCGGCGAAAGCCATCCCAACGATGTGCTCGTGATGAACGAGCAAAACACTGCCGCTCGTTTCGATGCTTAGCCCCCCGCCCGTTTGACCGTGTGCCCCTGCGCCTGCAGCAGCCCGATCACCCGCTCGCAGTGCTCGCCCTGCACCTCGATCACGCCCGCTTTCACCGTGCCGCCGGAGCCGCAGGCCGCTTTCAATTGTTGGCCGAGCTGCGCGAGCGCCACGGCATCGAGTGCCAGGCCTTTCACGAGCGTCACGCCCTTGCCGGCGCGGCCCTTGGTCTCGCGCGAAACGCGCACGATGCCGTCGCCCGCCGGCGCCACCTTCCGGCCGCAGACACACGCGGCCAGCGGCATGCGGCAGGCCGGGCACATGCGCCCGGCCTCGGTCGAATAGACCAGCCCACCCGAAGCGCGGCTGCCTTTCATCGCGCGACGATTTGCGTGCCGGTCAGCTGCTCCTGCGCTTCGACCAGCGAGGGCACGTACTTGGCGCCGTACCCGAGCGCGCTGGCGAGTGCGAGCGACTGGTGCACCGCCTCGCCGACCAGCGAAGGCACGTTCAGCGACTCGGCCAGGTGGGTGTAATAACGCAGGTCCTTGCGGGCGTTGTCGAGTTCGAACTTCAGGCCCGCCAGGTCGCCATGCAGCGTCTTGGCCATGGCCTGGAACAGGCCCGAGTTCACCGCGCCGGCCGATACCAGCTCGACCAGCTTGTGCAGGTCGACCCCCGCGCGCTGGCCGACCGCGAAGGCCTCGGCCGTCGCGGTGCAGATCGCCTGGCCGATGAAGTTGTTGAGCAGCTTGATCGTGTGGCCCGCGCCCGGCCCGCCGACGTGGATCACGTTTTCGGCGAAGCGCTCGATCACCGGCTTCAACTGCGCGAATTGCGCGTCGGTGGCGCCGACCATCACGTTGAGCTTGCCGGCTTCGGCCTCGACCGGCGTGCGCGCCAGCGGCGCGTCGACGAAGCTCACGCCGAGCGCTGCGCACTGCTCGCGCAACCGGGTGGTCGAGTCGGGCTCGCTGGTCGAACAGTCGACGATCACCAGGCCGGTGCGCGCGCCCGCCAGCAAACCCTGCGGGCCCAGCACCGCCGCTTCGACCTGCGGTGAGCCGGTCACGCAGATGAAGACGATCTCGCAGCCGCTCGCCAGCGCCGCCGGCGTGGCCGCTTCGCTCGCGCCCGCGGCCAGCAGGTCGGCGACCCGTTCGCGGTTGCGGTGCACGGTGAAGGCGAGCGGGTGGCCTTTGGCGCGCAGGTTTTTCGCGATGCCGTGGCCCATCAATCCGGAGGCGCCGATGAATCCGATCGTCTGCATGGTCTTTTCCCGTGGGTTGTGGTGGCCTGATTGTTCCAGCAAGCGCGCCTCACCGAGGTGGCACAAGCGCGGCGAACTCCTTGCACCGGGTTACACAACAGGCGTGAAGCCCGTGCCCGAGGCGGCCGACAACGTTTTCATCGGCGCGGTATTTCTTCGTCCGCCATGCGCCGTGCGACAAGGATCCAGCATGACCGTCACCTCACTTTCTTTCACACTCGTGAACACCTGTGCACCCCAGGGCGCCAAGCTCGCCACTGCGGTGGAGCGCAAGACGCCGCTGCTGCAGCACGATGACACCGGCCACGAGAACAAGCGCCCCGCGAGCCGCCAGAACCGCCTGGCGGACGCGATGATGTCGGCGCTGCGCGAGCTCGGGTTCGGCAGCACGGCCGCCGCGGCGCCGCCGGTTGCGACCACCACAACGACCCCGGCCCCGACCGACGCTGCGAGCGCAGCAGACGGGTCCGCCAGGGTCGAGTCAGCGGTGCAGCAGTTCGCGCATGCACTGTTCCAGG
>JAYVTD010000565.1:0-5727 GCA_043774765.1 Rhizobacter sp.
AGCCAACAGCTGGTTGCGTCGGGGGTCGCCGGTGTGAAACAGGGGCGGGTGCATAGAACCTTCATGGAAATCGGATATGCCCATGATCGGGATCCACGCTGCCTTCGACCATCGGCAGCAGCGACTTTTTGATGTCGTCTTCCACCTACACCACAGCGAGTGTTCGCCAGCGCACAGACGTCGCTGGCGCAGCCATCGAACAATGGCGCTGGCGCTGGCGCTGTTGAGTCGGATTTGGTGCCCGCTGGTGAAAAAGGGGCAATTCAATGTGCAAGCACTCGGTCCGGTTTTACGACGACGCCTATCCCGCCCACGAGGCCGGCGATTTCATCGCCGCGGGGCTGCTGGCGGGAGACACTTGTGTCGTCATGCTCCGTCAGCCGCATCGGGCCGCCGTGGAGCGGCGCTTGAATGAGCTGGGCGTGCGCAGCTCGCCTGACGGCGACCACCCGGCTCGCTACACCGCGATGGACACCACCGAGGTGCTGTCGCAACTCGTGGTCGGAGGTCGTCTCGATCTTGAACAATGCGCCGAGAAGCTGGGGCAGCTGTTGAGCCCGGCCGGCGGCGGTGGGCGTGTGCGTCTGGTGGGCGACCCGGCACCGGTGCTCTTCGATGCGGGCTACGAGGACGATGCGAACGCGCTCGAAGATCTGGTGGACGCCCTGGCGCTGCGGTACGACGCTTCGGTGTTCTGCGCGTATGCCTTGCAGGGCTTCTTTCGCCGCGGGAGCGCGAATTCCTTGTTTCGAACCAGTGCCCGGCACGGCAGTGTCGCCTTTCCCACGGGGCTCTGGATTGACGGCTTTCTGAACACCAGAGGTCGGTTCGGTCACTAGCAAATGGGCATGCCAGCAGATTTGCGAATCGAGTCATTCTGTGCGATGGCGCACCGACAGCATGTGCTCGAGGCGAGCAAGCTGGCGCAGACCCTTCTGAGGCGCCTTGAAGAGGTCCGCACATGCGCATGAATACGCTTCGCAACCTCGACATGCCGTCGTCCTGGGACGCGAGTGTCGGCGTGTCGGATGGGCATGGCATGTGTATCCCGGCGAGGGCAACCGGGTCAATGCCGAACCTCGCCCATTTTCAGTCTCTGCGTGCCGCGTATCGGCATACCGGGGGTGTGGCACGCGGAGATGACTTGGCACACCTGCTGGAAGATCGGAAACGGGGCGCCTGCGCGAATCTGGCCAAGGTCATCGTCAGCCGCGGCGTTTTCGCGTTCAAGTGGCGCGAGGAGCTGTGGATCCCGATGTTTCAGTTCGACCTTCGCGACCTGTCGCTCAAGATGGCCCACCGACCCGTGCTGGCAGAACTCGCTCCAGTCTTCGACAACTGGTCGCTCGCCGAGTGGTTTGCCAGGCCGAACGCGTGGTTGTGTGATCGAAGCCCGGTCGACGTGCTGGGCTCGAATCTGCCCGCGGTGCTGGACGCAGCGCGCGCCGACCGTTTCATCGCCAACGGCTGACCACCACGATGCGCACCGACGCCGACCTGGCCGGGCTCATGCGCGCTGCGCGCGGAGGCTGCCGAACTTCTTTCGAGCGCCTGTATGGGCTCACCAGTGACCGTCTGTTCGGCATCGTGCTGCGGATCACGCGTGACCGGGTCGATGCCGAAGACGTGCTTCAAGAGGCTTACGTCAAGGTCTGGAACTGGCGCGAGCGTTTCGACGAAACCCGCGGGCCGGTGGATCTCTGGCTGGCGGGAATTGCGCACTGCAGCGCCATCGACAGCCTGCGCCACCGGCCGTTGCGATCGCACCTGCTCACGGAAGCTGCGTTCGACGAGCCCGCTCCGAACCCGGCTTTGGCGCTTGCGTTGTCCGCCGATCCTCAGCCGACACTGGCGCTGGCCTTGCACGATGGTCTGAGCCATGGTGAGATCGCCGCGAAACTCCAGCGGCCGATCGGCACGGTCAAGGCCTGGCTGCGCGCGTCGCTCGCCGACTTGCGGCATGCGCGCGTCGACCAGCGCTGAGCGCCTGAGCCCGCAGCCCTCAGGGAGGCATCCTTGCCATGTCGTGAACCTCGCGCTCGTGCGTGGCGGGGCCGTCGAGCGCGATGCTCTCCCAGCCGTTGTCGTAGTCCACCACGATGAACCGCCGGTCCGGCAAGTGGCCGTGCTCGGACGGGAAGAGGGCGAACACCCGCGCACCGGCATGCAGGGCGCGCACCACATCGGCGATGGGCGCCTCGGCTTCGGCGGTGGCCCACTCGTTGAGGCGGGTGTCCACGCGCCCCCAATGCACCGCGCTGACCCGTCCGTCCTTGTCGAGCCGGACTCTTGATACGGCAAACACGTTCATGTCATTCCTTCGCATCGGGTTCGCTGGCGGCGTTGCGCCTTGGATCGTGTTTTCCGATCGACGTGGCCACCGCGCGCTGAAGCTTCCCGGCTGCGCCGCTGATCGCCTGGTGCGCGGTGCCGGCGTGTTCTTTCACGACCACCGGCGGCAGGCCCACCAGCCGTGCTTCCAGCGTGCACTGGATCTGATCGGGCGTGGCCTTCGCATGGCTGTTGGCGTCGGAGAGGTGCGCCTCGACCCGCGTCACTTGTTCACCGAAACGGGCGAGTGCATCTTTGACAACTGCCTCCAGGTGCTCGGCCATCTCGTGGCTGCCATCGGTGTGGGGGTCGGTGTTCAACAGGACTTGCATGGAGGCTGCTCCGGGTTCTGGTCAGGGGTTGACCACGCAGTTCATCATGACCTTCGAGCCGCCGGCTGTCAGCCTCCGGCATACGACAGTCTGGGTCATCTCTGTCCTACGTGTGACCCCAGTGTGCCTTCGAACGGCCGCACAGGCCATTGCCAGGAAACGCCCTGCCCCAACGCCACTTCTCGATGCTGCGCGATTTTCATGCGGCTGACTTTCTGACGCTGGCAAATGCCGCCTGCGGCGTGGCCTCGGTCTTCCTGGCGATGCTCTACATGCGAAGCGGGGCGCTGCCTGACCTTCTGTGGGCCGCGTCCATGACGCCGCTGGCCTTCTTCTTCGACGTGCTTGACGGCCGCGTGGCGCGCTGGCGCCAGCAACACTCGACGCTGGGCCGCGAGCTCGACTCGTTGGGCGACGTGATCTCGTTCGGCGTCGGCCCCGCCACGCTTGGTTTCGCCGCAGGCCTGCAGGGCGGCTGGGATGCGCTGGTGCTGGCCGGCTTCGTATGCTGCGGCGTGACCCGGCTGGCGCGCTACAACGTGACGGCCGAGAACCTGTCGGCCGGCGCCGACAAGGTGGCTTATTTCGAAGGCACGCCGATTCCGACCAGCGTTCACAAGCGTGGTGCTCACCGCTGTTCTCGCGGTGGCAGCTTGGCAAGACGCGATCGGCGAGCGCTTGGCCGGCGGTGTGTGGGCGCTCGGCCCGTGGCAGCTGCACTCGCTGGTGTTGTTGTTCGCGCTGTCGGGCAGCCTGATGGTCAGCAAGACCCTGCGCATCCCGAAGTTCTGATGCCGGCCCGCGAAGGGCATCGTCGTTGCCAATCGCGCAGTAACTGGATATATTCACAGTATGCAGTTTCGCCCCGACCCTTCGATGCCGGCGCCGCCGTCCCTCAAGGGCCGTGGCACGGTGTGGGCCATCGAGCACCGCTTTTCGCGCGATGAGCGAGAGCGCGTCGACGACGGCTGGGGCACGCTCGATCAGGCCTCGCAGGAAGAGCAGCTGCCGCCCGGCACGCAGATCATCGAAGAGCGTGTGAAGGCTATCCTCGCCAGCAACGAATCACCCGACATCTCTTTCGACGTCTCGATCAACCCGTACCGTGGCTGCGAGCACGGCTGCGTGTACTGCTTCGCGCGTCCGACGCACAGTTACCTGAACATGTCGCCGGGGCTCGATTTCGAGACCCGCATCATCGCCAAGGTCAACGCCGCCGATCGCCTGCGCGAAGCGTTCGCGAGCCGCAGCTACGAGCCGCTGCTGCTCAACATCGGCTCGGCGACCGACGCTTACCAGCCGGCCGAACGCAAGCTGGGCATCACCCGCTCGGTGATCGAGCTGATGGCCGAATGCAGCCATCCGTTTTCGCTCGTCACCAAGTCGTCGGGCATCGAACGCGACATCGACCTGGTCGCCCCGATGGCTGCGCGCGGGCTGGCGGCCATCTACGTGTCGGTCACGTCGCTCGATGCGGCCCTGTCGCGCATTCTCGAGCCGCGCGCCGCGTCGCCGCAGCGCCGGTTGCGGACCATCGAAACATTGGCAAAGGCGGGTATTCCGGTCGGCGTGAGCGTGTCGCCGGTCATTCCATTCATCAACGAACCCGAGCTCGAACGCATTCTCGAAGCCGCCGCGGCGGCCGGCGCCACGTCGGCGTTCAGCGTCGTGCTGCGTCTGCCCTGGGAGGTGAACCCGCTGTTCCAACAGTGGCTCGACCAGCACTTCCCCGAGCGCGCGGCGCGGGTGATGGCGCGTGTGCGCGAGATGCGCGGCGGGCGTGACTACGACGCGAGTTTCGGCACGCGCATGCGCGGCGAAGGGGTCTGGGCGCAGTTGCTATCGCAGCGCTTTAAGAAGGCGGCGGCGCGCTTCGGGTTGAACCGCCAGCGCGTCGAGCTCGACCTGACGCAGTTCCGCAAGCCGCTGCTTGCGCGCACCGACGGGCAGGCCGACCTGTTCGGCTGAAGCCGGGCCCGTCAGTCCTTCAGGTCGGGCTCGAAGAAGACCCAGCGCACTTGCGGAAAGGCCGCACGCAGGCCACGCTCGACTTCGTTGATCGCTTCGACCAGCGCCACGTCGGAACCGAGCGGGTGCATGCGCGCTTTCACCGCGACCATGAGGTCGCGGCCGAGCTGCTGCGTGATCACGCTGTACAGCTGCGCCACCTGCGGCTCAGCGCTCTGGCCGACGAGCAAGGCCTTGACTTCCACGCCCACCAGCACGGCCACCAGGATCAGCAGCACGCCGATCGAGATCGAGCCCAGCGCGTCCCACATCGGGTTGCCCGTCAGCATGGCCATGCCGATGAAGCACATTGCCACCACCAGCCCGCCGAGCGCGGCGAGGTCTTCGCCGGTTATCACGCTCAGCTCGCTCAGCTCGCTCTGGCGCGAGGTGCGAAGCCAGCGCCACAGGCCGAGCTCGCCACGCTCCTTGTTGATCTCGCGCAGCGCACCCCACAACGATGCCGACTCGGCCAGCACGCCGAACGACAGAATGCCCACCGCCACCCAGGCGTACTTCACGGGTTCGGGGTCGTGCAGCTTGTACACCCTTTCGTAGATGGAAAACAGGCCGCCCATGCTGAACAGCATCAGGGCGACGTCAAGCTTCAGAATTAGATCGCGCGGCCCATAGCCCATCGGGTGGTCGTTGGATGCGGCGCGTTTGGCCTCTTTCAAGCCCCAGATCAGCAATGCCTGGTTGCCGCAGTCGGCGAAGGAGTGGATCGCTTCGGCCAGCATCGAGGCCGAGTCGGTAAACACCGCGCCCGCCGTCTTCGCGATCGCGATGGCGAAGTTGGCGCCGAGCGCGAAGTAGATCGACTTGAGCGAATCGGCTTGTGCTGACACGGTGGTGACGTTTCTGCTGCGGGTGGGGCTCGGTGGCGGCGCCGCTCAGCGCGTGCGGCAGGCTGCGAAGACATCGAGGCCGGCCTGGTATTCGCTGGCCGAGATGCCGAGCAGGCCCAGCACCGAATGGAACAGGTTGTCGTGCGTGAGCGGCAGGTCGCGCTTTTCTCGGAGGCAGGTGGTCACCGACGGCGGCGCCGCCCAGACGA
>JAYVTD010000566.1:0-2249 GCA_043774765.1 Rhizobacter sp.
GCGGAGACACCATGCCCGGCCACTCAGACCCCGGCTTCGACACGCTGGCACTTCATGCCGGCGCCGCGCCCGACCCGAGCACCGGGGCGCGCGCCGTGCCGATCCACCTCACGACCTCGTTCGTGTTCGAAAGCAGCGAACACGCCGCCTCGCTGTTCAACATGGAACGCTCGGGCCATGTCTACAGCCGCATCTCGAACCCGACCAACGCGGTGTTCGAAGAACGTGTGGCCGCGCTCGAAGGCGGCACCGGCGCGATCGCCACCGCCAGTGGCCAGGCCGCGTTGCACCTCGCGATCAGCACGCTTGCCGGCGCGGGCTCGCACATCGTGGCGTCGAGCGCGCTCTACGGCGGCTCGCACAACCTGCTGCACTACACGCTCTCGCGCTTCGGCATCTCGACCACGTTCGTGAAGCCGGGCGACATCGATGGCTGGCGCGCGGCCATCCGGCCCGAAACCCGGCTGCTGTTCGGCGAAACGCTCGGCAACCCGGGCCTCGACGTGCTCGACATCCCGGCCGTCTCGGCACTGGCACACGAACACGGCCTGCCGTTGCTGGTCGACTCGACCTTCACGACGCCGTGGCTGATGAAGCCCTTCGACCACGGCGCCGACCTGCTGTTCCACTCGGCCACGAAGTTTCTCTCCGGCCACGGCACCGTGATCGGCGGCGTGCTGGTCGACAGCGGCCAGTTCGACTGGGACCGCTCGGGCCGTTTCCCCGAGCTGACGAAAGCCTACGAAGGCTTTCACGGCATGGTGTTCAGCGAAGAAAGCAGCGTCGGCGCGTTCCTGCTGCGCGCCCGCCGCGAAGGCCTGCGTGATTTCGGCGCGTGCATGAGCCCGCACACCGCGTGGCTGATCCTGCAGGGCATCGAGACGCTGCCACTGCGCATGGCACGGCACATCGAGAACACGCGCAAGGTGGTGGGCTTTCTTGCGGCGCATGCGATGGTCGAGAGCGTGGGTTACCCCGAACTCGAATCACACCCGAGCCACGCCCTCGCCAAACGCCTGCTGCCGCGCGGCTGCGGCTCGGTGTTCAGTTTCAACCTGCGCGGCTCGCGCAAGCAGGGTGTCGCGTTCATCGAAGCGCTGAAGATCTTTTCGCACCTGGCGAATGTGGGCGATTGCCGCTCGCTGGTGATCCACCCGGCCTCGACCACGCACTTCCGCATGGACGACGCTGCGCTGGTGCAGGCCGGCATCACGCCGGGCACGATCCGCCTGTCGATCGGCCTCGAAGACGCCGATGACCTGATCGACGACCTGAAACGTGCGTTGAAAGTCGCCGAGAAAGCGGGCGCGTGATGGAGCTGAGCGTTCGAGGCTTCGACGCCCCGGCCTACGCCTACACCGGTGGCAAGGCCTTCGACCCGGCCCTGCCCTGCGTCGTGTTCATCCACGGCGCGCTGCACGACCACAGCGTCTGGACCCTGCTGGCGCGCTGGTTCGCGCACCACGGCCACAGTGTGCTGGCCGTCGACCAGCCCGGCCACGGCCGCAGTCGTGGTGCGCCGCTGGCGAGCGTCGAAGCGCTGGCCGACTGGCTGCTTGCACTGCTCGATGCGACCGGTGTGACCAGGGCCAGCCTCGTCGGCCACAGCATGGGCTCGCTGATCGCGCTCGAAGCCGCGGCGCGCGCGCCGGCGAAAGCCGAAGCACTCGTGATGATCGGCACGGCCTACCCGATGAAGGTGTCGGAAACGCTGTTGGAGACCGCGCGCAGCGCGCCGCTGAAGGCGATCGACATGGTCAACGTGTTTTCCCACTCCACGATGGCCGCCAAGCCGTCCCACCCCGGCCCGGGCACCTGGCTGCACGGCGCCAACCGCGCGCTGATGCGGCGCGTGCAGGCCGGGCAGACGGCGGTCAACCTGTTCCACCACGACTTCGGTGTGTGCGACCGGTACGCCGGTGGGCTGCAGGCCGCCGCGAACATGCAGTGCCCGGTTTCGATGATCCTCGGCGAACGCGACCAGATGACCGTGCCCCGGCAAAGCCGCGAGATCGCTCTGGCTCTGAAGGCGCACGTGCACATGCTCGCCGCCGGCCATGCGCTGATGACCGAAGCGCCGGATGCCGTGCTGGCGGCGCTGCGCGAAGCCCTGCCCGCACCACGGTGAGCCCGGCTGGGTAAGCTACGTCGATGGTTGACGCCGCCGAACCCCGAACCGCAGACGCCGAACGCCTGTTCGATGCGATCCACCTGCCGATCGCGCGCTGGGACCGTGGCGCGCAGCTGCT
>JAYVTD010000567.1:0-2525 GCA_043774765.1 Rhizobacter sp.
CCGTTCTCGCTGGCGCAGTGCGTCAGCGAAGCCTTGTCGCCGCTGGCGCTGGCGGCAAGCGACAAGGCGCTGCGCCTCGACTGGTCCGCGGCCGCCAGCGTGCCCGACGCATTGATCGGTGACGCCGTGCGGCTGCGCCAGGTGCTGATCAACCTGGTGGGCAACGCGCTGAAGTTCACTGAAGCCGGTGAAGTGCGGGTCGAGGTCACTCCGGCAGGCGCCACCACCGATCAACCTGCAGAGGCCGACACACTTGCCCTGCGCTTCGCCGTGCACGACACCGGCATCGGCATGGCACCGGAAGAACTCGCCCGCGTGTTCGAGCCCTTCACGCAAGCCGACAGCAGCATCACACGCCGCTACGGCGGCACCGGCCTGGGCCTGACGATCGTGGCCCGGCTCGTCAAGCTGATGGGCGGCGAAGTGCAGGTCACCAGCACGCCGGGCCAGGGCAGCTGCTTCAGCTTCACGCTGCGGGTCACTCGCGGCTGATTCGCCCCTGGCCTTGACCTCCGTGAAGCTGCCGCCGGCTCCGCGGGCAAGGCCCGATTGCACGCCCCGCCGCTGCTGAAGTACACCCGACACGATGAAGCAACACCGCCACGAGCCGGCCACCCCAGCAAGCGGCGCAGCCAGCTCTTCGGCCTTCGACATCGGCCTGCACCGCGTCGCGCTGGCGGCGCCACTGCAGTGGCTGCAGCTCGGCTGGCGCGACTTCATGCGCTCGCCCGTCATCGGCTTGTTCTACGGCGCGAGCTTCGCCGCGATGGGCTGGACGCTGCTGTTGCTGTTCCGCCATGCCCCGGCCTACACGCTCGCGCTGTCGGCCGGGTTCCTGCTCGCCGGCCCGTTCCTGTGCCTGGGCCTGTACGACGTGAGTCGCCGGCTCGAGCGTGGCGAGGCGCCCCGGCTGGCGGCGTCGCTGGTCGCCTGGCGCGAGCGCACCGGCACGATGGCCGTGTTCGGCACGGTGCTGCTAATCCTGGAGATGCTGTGGGGGCGGGCGTCGTTGATCGTGTTCGCGCTCAGCTTCGACGGCATGCCCGATTTCAAGGGCTCGATGCTGGCCCTGTTCGACCGCGGGAACCTGACTTTCATCGTCGCCTACCTGGCGGTCGGCGGGCTCTTCGCCGGCATCATCTTCGCGATCACCGTGGTCGCGATGCCGATGATCCTCGACCGCCAGACCGACGCCATCACCGCCGGCCTGACCAGCCTGCGGCTGTGCCTCACGCAACCGGCGGTGATGCTGTGCTGGGGCGCCGTCATCACGTTGCTGGTCGTGCTGGCGATGCTGCCGGGGTTTGCCGGCCTGCTGGTCGCCGCACCGGTGCTGGGGCATGCGTCGTGGCATGCCTACCGGGCCACCGTCGTGGCCCAGCCCTGACCACGGCAGCGGCGCGGGCTCAGGGAATGAGCACGCTGCAGCCGGTGGTCTTGCGCGCTTCCAGATCGCGGTGTGCCTGCGCCACGTCGGCGAGTGCATAGCGCTGGTCGATGCGGATCTTCACCTTGCCACTGCCCACGACTGCGAAAAGGTCGTCGGCCATCGCCTGCGTCGATTCGCGCGTCGCGATGTGGGTGAACAGCGTGGCGCGGGTCATGTAGAGCGAACCCTTGGCGCCCAGAATGCCAGGCGCGAACGGCGCCACAACGCCCGAGGCGTTGCCGAAGCTCGCCATCAGGCCAAACGGGCGCAGGCAGTCGAGCGACTTCTCGAAAGTGTCTTTGCCGACCGAGTCGTAGACCACCTTCACGCCCTTGCCGCCGGTGATCTCTTTCACCTGCGCGGTGAAGTCTTCGCTGCGGTAGTTGATCGTGAACGCCGCGCCATGCTCGCGTGCCAAGGCGCATTTTTCGTCCGACCCCGCCGTGCCGATCAGCTGCAGGCCGAGCGCCTTGGCCCACTGGCAGGCGATCAGGCCGACGCCGCCGGCAGCGGCGTGGAAGAGCACGAAGTCGCCGGCCTGCAAGCCTTCCTGGGGCAGAGTCTTCTTCAGCAGGTACTGCGCCGTCAGACCCTTCAACATCATCGCCGCGCCAGTCTCGAATGAAATGGCGTCGGGCAGTTTCACCACGCACTTCGCCGGCATCACGCGCAGCGTGCTGTAGCTGCCCGGCGGGTTGCTGGCGTAGGCGGCGCGGTCACCGGCTTTCAGGTGCGTCACACCCTCGCCCACCGCTTCGACGACACCCGCGCCTTCCATTCCGAGCGAGAGTGGCATCGGCAATGGGTAGACGCCAGAGCGCTGATACACGTCGATGAAGTTCAGGCCGCAGGCGTGGTGGCGAATGCGGATCTCGCCCGGGCCGGGCTCGCCGACTTGCAGGTCGACGAGGTGCATGGCTTCTGCGCCACCATGCTGGTCGACGCGAACGGTGGGGCTGGTTTGGGTCATTCAAGTCTCCGGGGGTTCATTGACAGAGCCGCTATCGTGCCAGACATCGCCCTGTCTTCGCTTGCGGCGCGCACAGCAGCAGCCGAATGCACGACACTGCACCATGAAGCGCCTGACCACCGCCCC
>JAYVTD010000568.1:0-5278 GCA_043774765.1 Rhizobacter sp.
CCTTCGTGGTACTGGCCGCAGGCTTCGAGGGCGACGCGGCCTTGATCGCCTCATTGCAAGCGCACGTGCGCGGCAAGCTCGCGCCTTACGAGTACCCGAAAGATATCGAGTTCATCGAGGCCTTGCCGATGACGACGACCGGCAAGGTGCAGCGCCGCGTGCTGCGGCTGCAAGAGGAAGAGCGCGCCAGAAAAGGCGCTTGACCGGCGAGCCGGTTCAGGCCGCGTTCAATGCAGCAATGCGCTGCACCGTCTTCATGCCGCGGAAGGTGGCGCGCAGCCCCAGAGCACGCTCGAACGCGGCGTTCGAGAACTTCGACTCGCCCTGTTTGTGGCGGCTCATCCAGTAGAGCTCGCGCCCTTGCGCGTGGAAGGCGTCGAGCTCGTTGTCGAAGCCGCGCACGACCTTCAGTTGCGCCGCCTCGAACGGTTGCGCCACGAAGCCGACCACGAACGACGCCGCGCATTCCAGCTCGTGCGCGTCGAAAGGCCGGCACGCGGCGATGGCTTCGACCTCGGCCGCGCTGCGCACGAAGCTGTGCACCTCGAATCCGAACGCACCGAACAACTGCTTCTCGATCTGCTGCTCGAGCGCGGCCAGGTCACGCGCCCGGGTTTCGAAGATCACGTTGCCGCTGGCGATGAAAGTGCTCACGCCCGTGAGCCCAAGCGCTTCGAATTGCGCCTTGAGCACGTCCATCTTGACGATGCGGCCGCCGACGTTGACGGCGCGCAGGAAGGCGATGCAGCGTGACATGGGTGGCAAGCGTAGCAGGCGTACCAGGCGAATTGCGGCGCATCACGCTGGTCGAGGCCCGGCGGTAGTGACGGGTTGACCGTGTGCTCAAGCAGTCGCCGCAGATCGGCGAGATCGGCCGGTAAGCGTGGTGGTGAATCCCTACACGGGGAACTTCGGTGGTGTGTGGGCTGGTCTTCAGGCATGAATTTCGGCAGCGATCGATCGTTTGCTGACCAGTTTGGACAACTCGGCGAAACCGATCGGCGGCACGGTCAACCAGGCCAGCGTGAAGATGCGTCTGGCCAGGCCGGACGCCATGCGTTCCATCTGCTTGCGTTCGCCGGCCAGTCGCGCTGCCAGCAACGGGTCGCGCGTGCCCGCTGCCAGCACACTCTTGTTGAGCACCCAGGCGTAGGGCTCGATGCTGGCGCGGCGCAGGTCTTCCTGCAGCGCAGCGGCCTGCGACACCGGCGTCACCTCCGGCAGCGTCACCAGAATGATCTTCGTGTACGCCGCGTCCTGCAGCCTCATCAGCGGTGTGACGACCCGGGTGGCGCCATGCCCTTCGAACTCGCGCGTCATCTGCCGGTGGTAGGCGCCGGTCGCGTCCATCAGCAACATGGAATGGCCCGTGGGTGCGGTGTCGAGCACGACGAAGGCGCTGCGGCCCTCGCTGACGATGCGCGAGAAGGCGTGGAAAACGGCCACCTCTTCGGTACAGGGCGATTGCAGGTCTTCCAGCAGCAGCGCCCGCTCTGCCGCGTCGAGCTTGGGTGACTTGGCCGCCATGATCTTGTCGATGTAGCGCTGCGTCTCGACCTTCGGGTCGATGCGGCTCACGCTCAAACCTGGCAGGTCGCCGTTCAGCGTGCCTGCCAGATGGGCGGCCGGATCGGTGGTGCTCAAGTGCACGGTCTTGCCGCGCTGGATCAGACCCAGCGCCAGGGCGGCGGCCAGCGTCGTCTTGCCGACGCCGCCCTTGCCCATCACCAAGATCAGCCCGTGCCCGGCAGCGGCCAGTTCGTCGGCCAGCACGTCCAGGCCCTGAAGCTGTTCGCTGCCTGCTGCAACCGAAGTCGTGTGCGGTGTCATCGGGCCGACACCGGTGGTCAGCAATGCGCGCAGGGCGGGCAGGCCGACCGTGTCGAAGGCCCGCAGTGGCACGCGGTCCTGTGCTAATGCGCGCAGCGTCTGCGGCATCGTGTCCAGCGCCTGTTGGCCAAGTGCCTCGATGGCGCAGGCCACCGCGTCGGTGCGCTCGCTGGCATGGAACACGCCGTTGATCGCCAGCCGCTGGTTGTTCAAGCCCAGCTCGTGCAACTCGCCCGAGGTGTGCGCCGCTTCGGCGATCGCTCCCTTGTCGGGCCGGGTCACCAGGATCACCGTGGTCTTCGCCGGATCGCTCAGGGCGTCGAGCGCGGCCTTGAAGCGCACCTCCTGCATCTTCAGCCCCGAGTGCGGCCCCAGGCAGGAGGCGCCGCGATCGTTGCCGTCCAGAAACCCGGTCCATGCCTTGGGCAGGCTGAGCAGCCGCAAGGTGTGCCCCGTCGGTGCCGTATCGAAGACGATGTGGTCGTAGCGCTCGGTGCCGTCGGACAAGAGGGACGAGAACTCGTCGAACGACGCGATCTCTGTCGTGCAGGCGCCGGACAGTTGCTCGCGCACGGTCGAGAGTTCGTCTGCGCTGGCACCGGTGCCCATCTGCGCCAGAACGCGCTGGCGATAAGACTCGGCGGCGTTGTCGGGGTCGATGTTCAGCACCGACAGGCCGGGCGCGCCCGGCACGGGCACGGGTGTGTTGCGAAGCTCGATGCCCAGCATCTCGTCCAGGTTCGACGCCGCGTCGGTGCTGACCAGCAACACCTTCTGGCCTGCGTCTGCAAGCGTCAACGCGGCAGCGGTCGACAGCGAGGTCTTGCCGACTCCACCTTTGCCCGTGAAGAACAGATGTCGGGTCGGGTGGTTCAGAAAACCGATGGGGCCCGGCCGCAGCCAGGATTGCACTGTCTCGTGCGAGGGAATGCCGCCACTGTGCACGACCTTGCCGTCGATCATGCCGGCCGGTGTGGCTCGGACACCCGCCTGCTCGATCTCGTCGGGGTTCTCGACCTTGACGATCTCGACGTCGACCCCCAAAGCCAGCGCGGTTCGTTCAATGACGCCGATGGTGCTGTGGCACTTGCTGCAGCCCGATCCCAGAACTTTGATTTCCATCTCTGTGACCCATTCCTGACTTCTTCGACACACCGCTTCCGGCTGTTCGTCTGCCCTTCGGTCGGCCCTTCGGCTTGCCCGCTGCGCGTTCCGGGCGCCTGTACGTCAACGTACCTTCCGTCGCCTGAACAGAACGCCCATTCGCAGCAGCCGCAGGGCGTTTAGCACCACCCACGCGGTTGCACCTTCATGGATGAGCACGGCGATGCCCGCGGCAGTTGCAGGCTGCGTTCAGAGAGGGTCAGCGTGTTCATGTGCGGGGCTCTCCATCATGAAGGCGAGACAACTTGCAAAGGATGCCGGCCTGGTGCCCGTGAGGCTTGACACAGGTCAATCGAGGGCCTGACGAGGGTGCCGGGCAACGCTTTCGTCTGTCTCGGCGGACGCAGGCTTGTCAGACGGCTTCGGCTTTGCGAACAGCGCGCCGAAGGTCGGCAGTCCCACCGCGCCGGGCACTCCCATAGCCCCCGCACCCCAGCAGCCGCGGAAGGTGCGTCGCCATCGCCGTGCTGGTGAACCATTTGGCTGCGAGCACGATGGCGGGCAGCACGCCTGCGCGTCTGGCGCGTGCGCCGGCCAAGGGGAGTGTCGCTGGCGGCCGCTTGCTCCGGGCCAGCCCCCAGACCATGGTGGGCTGCTCTTGCACCTAGCCAGGACCCGCTGCCGACCCAAACCGGTCATCGGACCCACTGATCAGCTGTCAGTCACTTCGCGTTAAATGCACCGTATCGCGGCCTCGGGAGCACGTCAGCCAACAGCATCGATCTCGGTGATGAGCGCAGACAACGTTGCGGGCTGGCTCGCGATGGCGGCCTCGTTCAGGCGATTCTTGATCCGGTCCACGCAGGCGCGCGCCGCATCCGCGCGGCCTTGTCGGGCAAGAAGTCGTCCCTGACCCAGGTCAAGCAGGTTGGCCAGTCCGTGCAGGCCGAACTGGGCGCAGTCGCTTTGCAACTCTGCCATGAGCCGCCGGCTGGTGTGCGCAGCAAAGGGCGCCTGCGTGAATGTGAACCAAGGGTTGCGAAGCAGCGCCAACAGCGGAGGCTTGAGATCCATGCGAGCGATCGACACGTAGGTGAGCATGATGAATGCGCCGACGAACACGCTTGTGCTGCGATAGCCTCGTTCGCGTGCCAGCGTCTGTGATCGCATGGCATCGCGTAGACCGGCCGAGAGGTCGCCACGGGCGAGGCGCACAGCGGCACCGGCTGTTTGCAACATCATTTCCAACCACACGATCTCACTGCGCTCGAGATACGGCAACCACTTCTCGCAAACCGCTGCGGCCTCGTCGATGCGCAGGCTCGCGATCAGCGCTGTTGCCAGCGGCACCGCATTGCATACTGCATAACTTGGATCTTTCGCCGCCATGACGCCGTCACTCGCACAGACCGCGGCGCGCTCGAAGTCGAGCGCTACCAGCCAGTGCATCGCCAGCGTGAAACATCCGAGCGATTCGGCGCGCGCGTTTCCGATGTCGCGTCCGAACGCAATCACGTCCTCGGAAACCCGCCGAGACTGCTTGAGCTCACCTGAATAGGCCAATGCAAGTGCGCGAACACATTGGGCCTTGAAATGAGGATACGGATCGGCCTGGATCTCCGCTGAAGACATGTCGGACTCTGCGATCTCCTCGATTGCAAACGCAGGGCCTTCGAGGTCGAATCGCGTGAAGCCGCGCCAGGCCCGAATATGGGCAAGCGATGCGCGGGCTCCAGCCGCGATCGCGACCTCGCGCCCGCGCGCCAGTATCTGACCTGACCCGCGCATGTCGCCGTGGAACGACCGGACGTTTCCCAACCAGCCCATGTAGAGAGACTCCAACGCCGGGTCGCCGCATCGTTCAGCGTCAACCAGGTGGGGCTCAAGAAGGCGTCGCCACTCACCGCAAGCGCCCTTGTAGTAGAGCACCTGCGACCAGGCGATCAGCAATTCGGTCACGACGCAACTCTGTGCGACGCTGCGTTCGCCGTTCCCGATGAGCGAGTAGGCCTCGCGAAAGTGACTGTCGGCCTCGACCAGGGCGTAGCGCTGTACACATTTTTGGCCAGCCAGCCGCAGGTACAGGATGGCTTTGTCGGTGATGCCGCCACGCACGTAGTGGTACGCCATGATCTCGACGAATTCAGGCAGCCGGTCGGCGAAGACAGCTTCCATCACTTGCGCCGTGCGTGCATGCAGGGCTTGCCGCTCGGCGCGCAACAGGCCGTCGTAGGCAACGTCCTGCGTCAGCGCGTGCTTGAACATGTATTCCAGTTCGGGATCGTCACGACGCAGGCGGATCAGGTCTGCCGCCTGCAGCTGCGTCAGACTGGGTGCCACCACC
>JAYVTD010000569.1:0-2566 GCA_043774765.1 Rhizobacter sp.
CGAGCCGAGCGAGATCTTGTGCAGGCCGACGCCCCAGTAGTACATGGTCACGAACGTGATCGCCAGCACCAGCGGGATCGTGATGCCGACCACCATGCCGGGCCGCCAGTCGATCATGAACTTCCACGAGTTCGGCTTGAAATGCAGGCCCAGGCTGATGAAGCTGACCGGCAGCACGATGACCACCGCTTCGATCAACACGCCGACGAACTCGCCGACCGAGGTCGACACGACCTTCGACTGGTTCTGGAACTGGTGCAGTTCGATGCCGGCCGGCAGGTCGGCGCGGATCTCGGCCGTCACGCCTTGCAGTGCCTTGCCCATGTCGATGATGTCGCCACCCTTGGCCATCGAGATGCCGAGTGCGATCACCTCGTGGCCCTGGTGGCGCACCTTCACTTGCGGCGGGTCGACGTAGGCGCGCCGGATCTGCGCGATGTCACCGAGCCTGAAACTGTTGCCGCCGGCGCGGATCGTGAACGCGCGCAGCTGTTCGACCGAGTTGAACTGGCCACCCACGCGCACCTGCACGAAGTCGGTCGGCCCGTTGATCGTGCCGGCCGACTCGACCGCGTTCTGCTGGCCGATCTGGGCCAGGACCTGGTTGAAGTCCAGGCCCAGTTGCGCCAGGCGCTTCTGCGAGATCTCGACGAAGAGCTTTTCGTCCTGGGCGCCGAACACCGCGACCTTGTTGACGTCTTTGACCTTCAGCAGCCGCTGACGCACGCGGTCGGCCTGGTCCTTCAGCTCCTGGTAGGTGAAGCCGTCGGCCGACAGTGCGTAGATCGAACCGTAGACATCGCCGAACTCGTCGTTGAAATACGGCCCGACCACACCGGCCGGCAAGGTGGCGCGCATGTCGCCGATCTTCTTGCGCACCGTGTACCAGATCTGCGCCATCTCCTTCGGCGGTGAAGAGTCCCGCACCTGAAAGATGATCAGCGCTTCACCCGGCTTGGAGTAGCTGCGGATCTTGTCGGAGTACGGCACCTCCTGCAGTGTTTTCTCGAGCTTGGCGGTCACCTGCTCGGCGACCTGCTGCGCGGTGGCGCCGGGCCAGAACACGCGCAGCGCCATCGCGCGAAAGGTGAACGGCGGGTCTTCGTCCTGGCCGAGCTGGAAGTAGGCGACCGAGCCCAGCACCATCAGCACGATCAGCAGGTAACGCGTCAGCGCCGAATGATCGAGCGCCCAGCGTGAGATGTTGAAGCGCGAGGGCGTGTCGGTGTGCGGCGCGGGATCAGCGGGCGCCACGTTCGGCCCGTTCACTTGACAGTCACCGGCGTGCCCGCCTGTGCCGAGGCCGCTGCCGCCGCGGCGCCGGGCTCAACGTAGAACTTCACCTTCTGCCCCGGGTTGAGCACGTGCACGCCCGCGGTGACGACGATCTGGCCCGGCACCAGGCCACTCGAGATGACGGCCTCGTTGCCGTCGGCGCCGGCGATCTGCACGGGCCGCGAACTGACCGTCATGGCCTGACTGTCGACCAGCCAAACACTGCTGCGGCCCTGTTCTTCAAGCAAGGCCGAAAGCGGCAGCTTGGTCACCCCCGGCGTCTGCGGCAACTCGACCAGCACGGCGGCGGTCTGCCCGAGGCGAATGCCGCTCGCCGCGGCGTTGCCGATGTCGGCCTTGACGAGGAACGTGCGGGTCGGCGGCGGCGGAAATCTCGCGAGTCGTCGCGGCCAGCGGCTCGCCGGTGGCGCCCCAAAGGCGCACCTTGAAACGCCCCGGCTGGCCGGCCAGCGCCTTGATCATGCCGACCTTGTCTTCCGGCACCGCGAACACCACGTCGCGCGGCCCGTTGTGCGCCAGGCGCAGCACCGGCGTGCCGGCCGCGGCCACCATGCCGGGTTCCAGGTCGACGGCGGTCACCACGCCGCTCGCGTCGGCGAGCAAGGTCGAGTAGCCGGCCTGGTTGCCTTGCACGGTCGACTGAGAGTCTGAGAGTTTATCCCCACGACCCTCGAAGTGGCACGGTACTGGCTTGATCGTTGGCATGAACACACCCATTGAGCGAGACACGGAAGCGGGGAAGGCGAGCCTGTTCGAGGACTTGGCGTCGCCGAGCCAAGCGCAGGTCGAGCAGGCCCGAGCCAACGAGGCCGGCAGGCGAGCGCAAGGATCGCCACGGCTGCTGGAACCCAACCGTTTGCAAGTCGAGCTGCGCGCCTCGGACCTCGAGTCGTTGTTGCCCGAAGACCACCGGGCCAGGCTGGTATGGGGCTACGTGGTGCGCCAGGATCTGAGCAAGTTGATCCAGGCCGTCAAGGCGCGAGGCAGCCATGCCGGGCGTGCGGCGATCGACCCACGCATTCTGTTCGCACTGTGGCTGTATGCCACGCTGGACGGCGTGGGAAGCGGGCGTGAAGTGACGCGGCTGAGCCAGGAGCACGACGCCTATCGGTGGATCTGCGGGGGCGTGTCGGTGAACTACCACGCGGTCAATGACTTCCGATCAGGCAACGCGCAGTTGATGGACGAACTGCTCACCGACAACGTGGCCACACTGGCCGCAGCGGGGGCGATCAGTCTGCAGCGGGTGGCGCAAGACGGGATGCGCGTG
>JAYVTD010000570.1:0-5246 GCA_043774765.1 Rhizobacter sp.
CGGGCTTCAGCGAGGTGACGACCATCCAGTAGAACGGGAACAGCAGCACGAACACGAAGATCCCGATCGGGATGTACATCGTGACCCAGCGCCGCGGCACGGACTGCAGGTAGTCCATGCCCGATGCGCCGTCTTTTTCCGCTGCGCTCATTTATCACCACCCTGCTGCCAAGCGCGGCGCTGCAAACCGAAGTAGCTGAACATGATCGCGGCGAGCAGGAACGGCACCATCAGCGTGGCGATGGCCGCACCTTCGGCGAGCGCACCGCCCGAGATTGCACGCTGGAAAGCGAGTGTCGCCATCAGGTGCGTGGCGTTGAGCGGACCGCCGCGGGTGAGCACGTAGATCAGCTGGAAGTCGGTGAAGGTGAACAGCACCGAGAACGTCATCACCACTGCGATGATGGGTGTGAGCAGTGGCAGCGTGACATGGCGAAACTGCTGCCAGGGCGTGGCGCCGTCGATGGCCGAGGCCTCGTAGTACGAAGGCGAAATCGTCTGCAGACCTGCGAGCAGGGAGATCGCCACGAACGGGATGCCGCGCCAGACGTTGGCCACGATGGTCGAGAACCGTGCGTTCCACGGGTCGCCAAGGAAGTCGATATAGACCGTGATGATGCCGAGCTTCATCAGCACCCAGCTGATGACTGAGAACTGCGAGTCGTAGATCCACCAGAAAGCGATGGCCGAGAGTGCCGTCGGCACGATCCAGGGCAGCAGCACCACGGCGCGGAAGAAGGTCTTGAACGGCAGGTTCTTGTTCAGCAGGATCGCCAGCCACAGGCCGAGCACGAACTTGAGAATGCTCGCCACGATCGTGTAGAACAGCGTGTTGAAGAGTGCGAGCTGCGTGACGCTGTCGGTCACGAGGAAACTGAAATTCTCGAGCCCGATCCACTCACCCGCGCGGCCGATCTTCGCGTCGGTGAAGCCGAGCCAGGTGCCCAGCCCGAGCGGGTAGGTGAGAAACAACAGCAACAGCACCGCCGCGGGCAACATGAAGGCCCACCCCAGTGCATTGCGGCTGTTCTGAAACTTCTCAAGCATCAATTTCACATCAGACCCCAGAAGGCGACAACGGCGCGAAGCGCCAAGCCGCCGCCACCGCCAAGTTGAACGTCGTGTCGGCCTTTCGGCCGGCATGACGTTCGAACGCGGCGAGATATTGCGGCACCGAAGGTGTCCGTAATATCAGACCTTGTAGTAGCGCTCGGCGCGCTTCTGCGCGCGCTCGGCCGCTTCTTTCGGCGTCTTCGAACCACTCGCGGCTTCGGCGACCATGTTGACGACGATGAAGTCGGCCGAGGCCCCTGCCGATGCATACCCGAGCTTGCCCGCATACCCCGCCGGCCGAAGGTTCTTCACACAATCGCGATAAGGCGTGTGCTTCGGGTCCGAGGTCCAGACCGCCGACTTCGTGTACTCGGCCAGCGGCGGCGCGATGTAGCCCCCTGCCGCCGTGAGCCACGGGTCGTACTGCTCCTGCTCCATCATGAAGCGCAGGAATTCCTTTGCCGCGTTCGGGTATTTCGTGTACTTCATGATCATCTGGTTGAAGAACAGGTGCGACTCGGTCGGCACCCCCACCGGGCCGATTGGGTACTGCGCGTGGTAGATGTCCTCACGCAGGTCCTTGACCTTCTGGTCGGCCGAGGTCTTGGTCGCGTAGTAGATCGAGATGCCGTTGTTCGTCAGGCTGATCTGGCCGTCGAGAAACGCCTTGTTGTTGTTCGGGTCGAGCCACGACAGCGTGCCGGGAATGAAGGTCGCGTACATCTCTTTCGCGTACTCGAGCCCCTTGAGTGTCTCGGGGCTGTCGATCACGACCTTGTTGTTCGTGTCCACGAGCTGCCCGCCGTGCGACCAGATCAGCCAGTTGCACCACAGCCCGTCGCCGGTGGCGTTGCCGAGCGCAAAGCCGGGCGGCGTGCCCTTGGCGGCCAGCGCCTTGAGCAGGGCGAGGAAGCCGGTCGTGTCTCTCGGAATCGTCTCGAAGCCTGCCGCCTTGATGTGGCTCTGGCGGTAGACGAGCATCGCGCCGGCCGCACCGAGTGCAATGCCGATCCACTTCTTTCCGTCGGGCCGCAGATAGGCCTCGCAGGCCGGGTACCAGCCGCCGTACTTCTTGCCCAGGTAGGTGGCCAAGTCGGTAACGTCGAGCAGCTTCTCGGGGTACAGGTTCGCGTCGTCGTTGGTCGACAAGATGATGTCGGGCCCGGCGCCAGTGTTGGCGGCCACCGCGGCCTTCGGGCGCACGTCTTCCCAGCCTTCGTTGTCGACCCGCACTTCGACGCCGGTCTTCTCGGTGAACTTCTTGACGTTGACCATGTAGGCGTCGATGTCACCCTGCACGAAGCGGCTCCAGCGCAGCACGCGCAGCTTGGCGTCTTTCTCGGGCTTGAACGAAAGGTTCTGCGCTTGCGCAAGCGGGGCGAACACCGCACTGCCGGCACCTACCGAGGCCACGGCGGCCACGCCGGCCGAGCTTTCGAGGAATTTGCGGCGATTGAAATCACTCATGAATGTCTCCTTCTGTGAACGTTCGTGGGAAATGCAATACCGGCGCTCAGGCCGCCAGGCGCCGGCCACTGCCGGCATCGAAAAGGTGCACACGCTGCAGGTCGGGCAGCAGGTGGATGGTGCTGCCGGGCGCGAAGTCGTGGCGTTCGCGAAACACGGCCGAGAGTTCCACGCCTTCGTGACGGCAGGCGACGAAGGTGTCCATGCCGGTCGGCTCCATCACGACCACGCGCGCCGGAATGCCGCCACCGTCGGCGAGCGTCAGGTGTTCGGGCCGGGTGCCGAAGACGACGAGCTGGCCGTCGACACCGCCGACCCGCGCCGGTGCCTCGAGCCGGGTGCCGTCGGCCAGCTCGACACTGGCAGCGTCGCCGTTGCGGCGCAGCGTGCCGGGCAGAAAATTCATCGCCGGCGAACCGATGAAGCCGGCGACGAACTGGTTCGCCGGGTGGTCGTACAGGTCGAGCGGGCTGCCGGTCTGCTCGATGCGGCCGTCGCGCATCACCACGATCTTGTCGCCCATGGTCATGGCTTCGATCTGGTCGTGCGTGACGTAGATCGAAGTGGTTTTCAGGCGCTGGTGCAGCTCCTTGATCTCACTGCGCATCGCCACGCGCAGCTTGGCGTCGAGGTTGGAGAGCGGCTCGTCGAACAAAAAGACCTGCGGGTCGCGCACGATCGCGCGGCCCATCGCCACGCGCTGGCGCTGGCCGCCGGAAAGTTGGCGCGGATAACGGTCGAGCAAAGCCCCGAGCGCCAGAATTTCGGCGGCGCGGCCGACCTTGCTGTCGATCGTGGCCTTGTCCATCTTCGCCAGCGTGAGCGAAAACGCCATGTTCTCGCGTACCGTCATGTGCGGGTACAGCGCGTAGTTCTGGAACACCATCGCGATGTCGCGTTCCTTGGGCTGCAGGTCGTTGACACGCCGATTGCCGATGCGGATTTCGCCGCCGTTGATCTGCTCGAGCCCGGCGATCATGCGCAGCAGCGTGCTCTTGCCGCAGCCCGAGGGGCCGACCAGCACGGTGAAGGAACCGTCGTCGATGTCGATGTCGACGCCGTGCAGGATCGGCACTGCGCCGAAACTTTTCTTGACCGCCTGAATGGTGACGCTGGCCATGGCCTGGGATCCTGGATTGATTGCGGGCAGTGTGGGCCGCCGCGTGGCGCGCGGCCTCAACGACACTGCTGTGCGGCGCGAGTATCGACATTGCCGCGCGCGCCCGCCATCAGGACAAACCGTTAGAACAAAACCCTTGGCCGCAGAGTGGTGTATTTGTATGATGACCGGATAACCATGCTGCATTTGCCCACACCTTCGCCGGCCCTGTCGCCCGTGCCGACCCGACTCGTCACCGAGCGGCTCTCCGACCGGCTGGCCGGGCTGCTGGGCGCGCAGATCGAGTCGGGCGCGTTGCGCCCCGGCGACCGCCTGCCCACCGAGCAGCAGCTCGCGCTGGCCCACGGCGTCTCGCGCACCGTGGTACGCGAGGCGGTGCACCAGCTCAAGTCGCGCGAGATGGTGCGCTCGCGCCAGGGTTCGGGTGTTTTCGTGGCGCCGCCACCGCTGAACCAGGCGCTGGCGTTCGACCCGAGCGTGCTCGAATCGGTGCGGGCGGTGGTGAATGTGGTCGAGGTTCGCCGCGTGCTCGAAGGCGAGATCGCCGCCTTGGCCGCCGAGCGCGCCACCCGGGCCCAGGTGGCCGGGCTGCGGCGCGCGCTGAAAAACATCGACGAAGCCGCCGCCGCCGGCCGCGACGGTGTCGACGAAGACCTGGCCTTCCACCGGACCATCGGCGAAGCCACCGGCAACCCCCAGTTCAGCCTCTTGATCGGGTTTCTCGAACAGTACCTGCGTGCCGGCATGCGCGTCACACGCGGCAACGAAGCGCGGCGCCAGGACTTCATGGACGCGGTGCGCATCGAGCACGGCGCCATCGTCGACGCGATCGCGGCCCGCGACCCGGCGCGCGCCCGGCGCAGCGCCACCGGGCACCTGTTGAGCAGCGAACAACGGCTGATCGAAGGGGGCGTGATCTCGGGGCAGCGCCGCCGCAGCGCGCCCAAGCGTGTGCCGGTCGCCGCTGGCGGCAAGCGCGCGAACGGCAAATGAGCATAGACGCGCTGCGTTCCGAGATCTGCCGCGTCGGCCGCTCGCTGTTCGAGCGTGGCTACGTGCACGCGAGTGCCGGCAACATCAGCGTGCGCCTGCCCGAAGGCCACGGTTACCTGATCACGCCGACCGACGCCTGCCTGGGCTTTTTGCAGCCACACGCGCTGGCGCATGTGAACCCCGACGGCACCCAGCTCAGCGGCGAGCGCGCGAGCAAAACGCTGGCGATGCACCGCGGCATCTACGCCGCCGATCCCGAGGCGCACTGCGTGATCCACACCCACTCCACGCAGATGGTCGCGCTCACGCTTGCCGGCGTCTGGCAGGCAAACGACATCGTGCCGCCGATCACGCCCTACTACGTGATGAAGGTCGGCCACGTGCCGCTGATCCCCTACCACCGGCCCGGCGATCCTGCGGCGGCCGATGCGGTGGCTGCAGCGATCACGTCGGCCCGCGGACGCGGCGCACCGATCCGCGCCGTGATGCTCGACCGGCTCGGCCCGAATGTCTGGCACGGCTCACCCGCGGGCGCGATGGCCGTGCTCGAAGAACTCGAAGAAACCGCACGCCTGTGGCTGCTGACCGGCTGCAGCGCTGCGCCCCTGACCGA
>JAYVTD010000571.1:0-3340 GCA_043774765.1 Rhizobacter sp.
ATGGCGCCGGGCCAGAAGCTGTTCCAGAAGATCGTCGAAGGCGACCTGATGGCCGGCGCGCTGGCCTACGCCGCCGAAGTCGCCGAGGTCCACGCTAAGGGCGACCGCCCGCTGCCGCTGGTGCGCGAGCTGAAGGTCAGCCACCCGAACGCCGACGCCTACGTGCAGTTCGTAAAAAACATGGTCGGTGGCATGTCGAAGAACTTCCCGGCGCCGCTGAAGTGCGTCGAGGCGGTGGCCGGTTCGCTCAAGCTGAAGTTCGACGACGGCATGAAGCTCGAACGCGAACTGTTCCTCGGCCTGATGGTCACACCCGAGTGCAAGGCGCTGCGCCATGCTTTCATTGCAGAACGCGCCACGAGCAAGATCCCCGACGTGCCGGCCGACACGCCCGTGCGCGACGTCAAGAAGCTCGCCGTGATCGGCGCCGGCACGATGGGCGGCGGCATCGCGATGAACTTCCTGAACGCCGGTATCCCGGTCGTGATGCTCGAGACGCGCCAGGAAGCGCTCGACAAGGGCGTGGGCATCATCCGCAAGAACTACGAAGCCCAGGTCAAGAAAGGCAAGCTGAAGCAAGACAAGCTCGACGTGCGTTTGGCTTTGCTGAGCACCACGCTGAACTACGCCGACCTGAAAGACGCCGACATGGTGATCGAAGCCGTGTTCGAAGACATGGCCGTGAAGGAGACCGTGTTCAAGACGCTCGACGAGGTGATGAAGCCCGGCGCGATCCTGGCCAGCAACACCAGCACACTCGACGTCGACAGAATAGCGGCCTTCACCAAGCGCCCGCAGGACGTGATCGGCACGCACTTCTTCAGCCCCGCCAACGTGATGAAGCTGCTCGAAGTGGTGCGTGGCAAGGCGACTGCGAAAGACGTGCTCGCGACCGTGATGGCGCTGGGCAAGAAGATCAAGAAGACGACCGTGGTTTCGGGCGTGTGCGACGGCTTCATCGGCAACCGCATGATCGAGCAGTACTCGCGCCAGGCCGGTTTCCTGCTCGAAGAGGGCTGCACGCCGGCGCAGGTCGACAAGGCGATGGAAAAATTCGGCATGGCCATGGGCCCGTTCCGCATGGGTGACCTGGCCGGCAACGACGTGGGCTGGTACATCCGCAAGCGCCGTTACCTCGAAAAACCGAATCTGCGCTACAGCAAGACCGCCGATCTGCTGTGCGAGTTGGGCCGCTTCGGCCAGAAGACCAGCGCCGGTTGGTACGACTACGTGCCGGGCAAGCGCGATGCCATTCCGAGCAAGATCGTCACCGACATGATCGAAAAACACCGCGCCGAGCTGGGCATCACGCCGCGCAAGATCGGCGACGACGAGATCGTTCACCGGCTGGTCTACGCGCTCGTCAACGAAGGTGCCAAGATCGTCGAAGAAGGCATCGCGATGCGCGCGTCCGACATCGACATGGTCTACCTCACCGGCTACGGTTTCCCGCTGCAGCGTGGCGGGCCGATGAACTACGCCGACACCGTCGGTCTGTTCAACGTGGTCGGCGCGATGAAGCGCTTCGCCGCGAATCCGCTCGACGACGCCGCGTTCTGGCAGCCGGCGCCGTTGCTGGCGAAGCTGGCGGCCGAAGGCAAGTCGTTCAGTTGAGCCGCCCGCGAGCCTGACCCGTGCGCAAGCTGTTCGCGCTGCTGGGCATTGCCGTCTTCGTGCTGGCCCTGGTGGTCGGTGCGAAGACGCTGTTGATGCCGTCACGCCAGATGGTGGTGACGCCGGTTGCGCCCGTCGCCGTCGATGCGGCCGCAGCAGCGGCGCGCCTCGGTGCCGCGGTGCGCTTGAAGACCATCGCGATGTCGAACGACGTGGACGCGAACGCCGCAGAGTTCACCGGCCTGCACGCACACCTGCAGGCCAGCTTCCCGAAAGCGCACGCGTTGATGCAGCGTGAGGTGATCGGAAAGTACGGCTTGCTCTACACGTGGCCCGGCAGTGATACCAACGCGGCGCCGATCGCCTTGATGGCGCACCAGGACGTGGTGCCTGTTGCGCCCGGCACCGAAGGCGACTGGTCGGAGCCAGCGTTTTCCGGCACGGTGAAAGACGGCTTCGTCTGGGGCCGTGGCTCATGGGACGACAAGGGCAACCTGATGGCCATCATGGAGGCGGTCGAGCTGCTCGCCGCCTCCGGCTTCAAGCCGCGCCAGACCGTCTACCTGGTCTTCGGGCAAGACGAAGAACTCGGCGGACTGCGCGGCGCGGCCGAGGTCGCCAAGCTGCTCAAGCAGCGCGGCGTGCAACTGCAGTTTGTGCTCGACGAAGGCCTGTTGATCACCGAAGGCCTGCTCGCCGGCTTGAGCAAACCTGCCGCGCTCGTCGGCGTGGCCGAGAAGGGCTACCTCTCGCTGCAGCTCACCGCGAGCGCCACGCCGGGCCATTCGTCGATGCCACCGCCGCAGGCCGGGCAGTCGGCGATCGGCATGCTGAGCGCGGCGCTGGCTAGGCTCGAAGACCGGCAAATGCCGCTCGCCGTGCGTGGTCTGTCGCAGGAAATGTTCGAGACGCTGGCGCCAGAAATGAACGGCGCGAACCGCGTGTTCCTGTCGAACATGTGGTTGTTCAAGCCCATCATCGAGCAGCAGCTGAAGAAGGTGGCGAGCACCAACGCCACGTTGCGCACCACCACCGCGCTGACGGTCTTCAACGCCGGCAATGCCGACAACGTGCTGCCGGGCCGTGCGAACGCGACCGTGAATTTCCGGCTGCTGCCGGGTGACAGCAGCGACAAGGTGGTCGAGCACGTGACACAGGCGGTGGGCAACGCGGGCGTCAAGATCGAGAAAGCTGCCGGCTTCTCCGAAGCATCGAAGGTGGCGCGCACCGACGCGGCCGGTTACCAGCTCATCGCCAGGACCGTGCGCCAGCTCAACGCCGACGTGATCGTGGCCCCGGGCTTGATGATCGGCGCCACCGATTCGCGCCACTTCGACGGGGTGGCCGACAACATCTACAAGTTCTCGCCGGTGCGTGCCAAACCCGAAGACCTGAAGCGTTTTCATGGCACCAACGAGCGCATCTCGACCGCCAATTACGCCGAGCTGATTCAGTTCTACCATCAGCTGCTGCGCAACGCCGCCGCACCCTGAAAGCAGGAGACAAAAGCATGAACGACCGCGCCACCTTTACCCGCATGGAATCCAGCACCCAGGCCGACTGGCAAAAGATCGGCGCCGAGTTCATGCCGTTCGCACGCCAGTTGCCCGACCGCCTGATGGCGCACCTGAAAGTGCTGAAAGGCGACTACGGCGGTTTCCCGATCGACCGCTACACACACTCGCTGCAGACCGCCACCAACGCCTTGCGTGCCGGGCGCGACGAA
>JAYVTD010000572.1:0-7560 GCA_043774765.1 Rhizobacter sp.
AACTGGCCGGGCTTCATGGAGAAAGTCGGCAACATCGCCGGGCCGCTGCTGGGTTACGAGGTGCTGACGGCATTTTTCCTCGAAGCCGGCTTTCTCGGAGTGATGCTGTTCGGCCACGGCAAGGTGAGCGAGCGCGTGCACCTGATGGCGACGTTTTTCGTGGCCTTCGGCACCACGCTCTCCGCGTTCTGGATCCTGGCATTGAACTCGTGGATGCAGACGCCCGCCGGTTACGAGGTCATCGACGGCGTGTACCACGTGACAAGCTGGATCGACGTGATCTTCAACCCCTCGTTCCCCTACCGCCTGACCCACATGCTGCTGGCCTCGGCGCTGACCTGCGCCTTCCTGCTGGCCGGCCTGAGCGCGTGGCAGGTGCTGCGCGGCGTGGCGCAGCGTTCGGCCGCACGCGTGCTGCGCGTGGGCCTCACGGTGGCGGCGATCACCATTCCGCTGCAGATCATGGTCGGCGACGCGCACGGCCTGAACACGCTCGAACACCAGCCGGCAAAGATCGCCGCGATGGAAGGCGTGTGGGAAACCGAACGTGGCGCGCCGCTGCTGCTGTTCGCCATTCCCGACAAGGAAACACGCAGTAACCACTTCGAGATCAAGGTGCCGAAGCTGGCGAGCCTGATCCTCACGCACGAACTCGAAGGCGAGATCAAGGGCCTCAATTCCTTCGGCGACAAACACCCGCCGGCGCTGCCGCTGTTTTTTGCTTTCCGCATCATGGTAGGCGTGGGCATGCTGATGCTGGCGACGAGCTGGCTCGGCTGGTGGCTCTACCGGCGCGCGAAATGGCAGCCCGCGGCGCTGCCACGCGCGCTGCTGTGGCTGTTCGCGGGCATGACCTTCTCGGGCTGGGTCGCCACCGTCGCCGGCTGGTACGTCACCGAGATCGGCCGCCAGCCCTTCATCGTCTACGGGCTGATCCGCACCGCCGACGTGGTGTCCACAGTGCCCTCGGCCATGATCGGCCTGACGCTGGCGCTCTACATCACGCTCTACCTCGCGCTGATCGTCGCTTACGTGACGGTGCTGAAGTACATGGCCGAAAAACCTGAAGAGGTCTTGCGGATCGACGCGGTCGAACAGGCCGTGACACCGGCGGGTGCAGGCACGTCACCGGTGTTGCCGTCGGGGAGCGCGGCATGAGCGTGATGACCTTCGACACGATGCTGCCGGTGATCTTCATGGCGTTGATGGGCATCTCGATGCTCGTCTACGTGGTCAGCGACGGTTACGACCTCGGCGTGGGCATGCTGATGCACCGCGCCACCGATGCCGAGAAAGACGTGATGGTCGCCTCGATCGGCCCGTTCTGGGACGCCAACGAAACCTGGCTCGTGCTCGGCATCGGCATCCTGCTGGTCGCGTTCCCGAAAGCGCATGGCATGGTGCTGGGCGAGCTCTACCTGCCGGTCACGCTGATGCTGATCGCCCTGACGCTGCGCGGCGTGGCCTTCGACTTCCGCGTCAAGGCCAAGGACACGCACAAGAAGACCTGGGACCGGCTGTTCTTCGCCGGCTCGCTGCTCGCGTCGGTGTCGCAAGGCTGGATGCTCGGGCGCTACATCAGCGGCTTCGGCGAAGGCTGGAACTACCCGCTGTTCGCCGGCGCGATTGCACTGGCCTTGCCGATGGCGTATGCGCTGCTCGGTGCGGCCTGGCTGGTGATGAAAACCGAAGGCGAGTTGCAGGAGCGCGCCGTCGGCTGGGCCCGCACCGCGTGGGGGCCGATGGTGGCCGGCATGGTATTGATCTCGATGGCCACGCCGTGGATCAGCGCGACCGTGCGTGAACGCTGGTTTGCGCTGCCCGAGATCATTGCGCTGATGGCGATCCCGCTCGTCACCGGCATCGCCCTGGTCACGGTGCGCGTGCTGCTGAAATCGCAGATCGTGCGCGGGCCGCTGTGCTGGTTGCCGTTCGTGCTGCTGATCGGCGTGTTCGTGCTCGGCTTCCTGGGGCTGGCCTACAGCATCTACCCGTTTGTCGTGATCGACAAGCTGACGATTTGGCAGGCGGCCAGCAGCCCGGCCGCGCTGAAGGTCATTCTCTTCGGCGTGTGCATTTCGGTGCCGGCGATCGCCGGCTACACGGTGTTTTCGTACCGCGTGTTCCGCGGCAAGACAGGTGAGCTGAAGTACGCCTGAGGCGCACACCTCATCAGGACTTGGCGCGGCTCGCGGTGAGCTGCGCTTCGATCTGCGCCGGCGGCAACGCGCCGGGCACACGCTTGCCGTCTTCGAACACCAGCGCCGGCGTGCCGTTGACGCGGTACTTCTTGCCCATCGCCAGGTTGCGCTGCAAGGCAGCGGCGTCGCACTGCGCCATCGCGCGCGGCGGCACGGTGCCGTTGACCATCCATTCGCGCCAGACCGCGGTGCTGTCCTTGGCGCACCAGATGTTGCGCGACTTCTCGGGCGAATCGCCACCGAGGATCGAGTACAGGAAGGTGTAGACCGTCACGTCTTTCACCTGCAGGATCTCGCGTTCGAACTTCTTGCAATAACCGCAGTTCGGGTCGGCGAAAACCACCAGCTTGCGCGCGCCGGTGCCCTGTTTGTAGACGATGGCATCTTTCAGCGGCAGGCTGGCGAAGTCGATCGCGGTGAGCTTGTCGATGCGCGCTTCGGTCAGGTTCGCGCCGGTCTTGGTTTCGATCAGCGCGCCCTGGATGATGTGCTCACCACGCTCGTCGCTGTAGACCAGCTCGGAGCCGATACGCAACTCGTAAACACCGGGAATCGGCGTCTTCGTCACTTCGTCGATCTTCGGAAAGTCGGGCAAGCGCTCGGCGATGTTCTTGCGGATGACCGCTTCCTGCGCGACGGCGGCTTGCGCGAACAGGGCGGCGATGCCGGCAGCCAGGGCCAAACGAAGGAGTTTTTTCATCGGGAGCTTTCAGGAGTCGAGCGCTCGTTGGGTGAGCCAGCGCTTGAGCGGGGAGAGTTGGTTGACCAGAGTCAGGCCACGGTTGCGAAGTTCCTTGGCCAGCGGTTGCGGGTGTGAAAAAAGGCGCAACAGGCCGTCGGTGACCTGGCCCATCGCCCAAGTCGGCGCGAGCCGCTCGCGCGCATAGCGCCGCAGCAGTTTTTCGTCGCCGAGCGCGCGCCAGGGCTCGCGCGCCACGAGCACCCGCGTCAGCGCCGCCACGTCGGCGAGGCCCAGGTTCAGGCCCTGGCCGGCGAGCGGATGCACCACGTGCGCGGCGTCGCCGAGCAGCACCCAGCCCGGGCCGGCCCACGCTTGGGCGCGCGCCAGCATCAGCGGCCAGGCCGCGCGTGTCGACGCGAGTTTGAGTTCGCCAGCCGCGCCCGAGGTGGCGAACATCAGCTGCGCTTCGAACGCAGTGGCGTCCAGCGCCAGCATTTCCTTCGCGCGGGCCTCGGGCAGCGACCAGACCAGCGCGTAGGAGTGTTCGGGCTCGGGCGCGTCGAAGGGCAGCAGCGCCAGCACGTCGGGCGAGCCGAACCACTGGCGCGCCAGCCCCAGGTGTTTTCGCGACGCGGTGAGCCGCGCGGCGATGGCCGTGTGGCCGTAGTCGTGGCGCTCGAAGGTCACGCCGAGCGCCGCGCGCGTGGCCGAGGCCTTGCCTTCGCACAAGGCGGTCAGCGGCGCCTCGACTTCGGCGTCGACGAGGCTGATGTGCGGCGCGAAGCGCACTGCCTGCGCCAGCTCGCGTTCGAGCACAGCGGCGTCGGTGATCCAGGCGAGTGCGTCGACACGCTGCTGCCAGGCCGAAAAGTCGAGCGCGGCGTTCGGCGCGTCGCCCTGCACGTGCATGTCGAGCACCCGGGTCGCGGCGCGGGCGGGCAGGCTGTCCCAGACCTTGATACTGCGCAGCAACTCGACCGACGCGGCGTTGAGCGCGTAGGCCCGCACGTCGTCGCCGGTGCCGCTGCGCACCGGCTCGGGGCGCAGCGCGACCGTGAAGCCGGCACGCGCCAGCGCCAGCGCGAGGCTCTGCCCCACGATGCCCGCTCCCAGAACCTGCACGTCGAATCGTTTCATCGGCACCGATTGTAAGGAGGGCATGCTCCTTGCCACTCGAAGGGGCGGGCACAATTGCACCCCAACGACTCCGGCGTTCGCCGCGCGGAACACCCAGTGAGCCACACCATCGCCACGTCCGAGCATCAACTTCAGATCAGCGTGCAGTCGCTGCACGTGTACCCGGTGAAATCGTGCGCCGGCATCAGCCTGCGCGAGAGCCTGCTGATCGAGACCGGGCTCGAATTCGACCGCGCCTGGATGGTGGTCGACAAACACGGCCAGTTCGTCACCCAGCGCCACCTGCCGCGCATGGCGCTGGTCCAACCGGTGCTGCGCTCCTACGAAATGATCTTGCGCGCACCCGGCATGCTGGCTTTGCACATCGCCCTCGACACAGTCGAAAAGCCGGTGCGCGCCAAGGTCTGGAACGACGACGTGGCAGCCTACGACATGGGCGACCTGTGCGCGCAGTGGTTCAGCGACTTTCTCAGTGCGAAGCTGCGCCTGGTGCGCTTCGACCCCGAACAAAGGCGCCTCTCGGAGCGCCGCTGGACCGGCACCATCGAAGCCGAGAACGGCTTCGCCGACGCCTTTCCGCTGCTGGTGACCTCGGCGGCTTCGATGACCGAGCTGAACCGCCGCTTGCAGGCCCAGGGCCATGCGCCGGTGACGATGGCGCGCTTTCGCCCCAACCTCGTGCTCGACGGGCTCGACGCCCACGGCGAAGACCCGTTGAACGAGATCACGATCGGCACCGACGAAGGCGCGGTGCGCATCAAGCTGGTGAAACCCTGCGCGCGCTGCCCGATCCCCGACGTCGACCCGCTGACCGGCGTGCCTGGCCACGAGGTCGGCGACGTGCTCCAGGCCTACCGGGCCGACGCGCGCCTCGACGGTGCGCTCACCTTCGGCATGAACGCGGTCATCGTCGAGGGCTTCGACCGCAGCCTGCGTGTGGGCATGAGCGGCAGCGCCAGCTACCGCTTCGACTGAGGCTGCAATCGGCTCAGGCTTCTTCGGCCGGCCAGGCCGTGGCGTCGTCGGCCCAGACCTGCAGCGCCGCACCGCGCTTTTTCAGCAGGGCGGCGTGTTTGGGCAAGGCCTCGTGCGGCAGATGCGCCCAGGCCGCGGGCACGTCGCCGCGGTCGAGCGACTCGCCGTGCAGCACCCAGCGTTTGCCGAAGGCGCGCAGCGCATCGCGCGGCGTGGCCAGGTCGTGCGCGGCGAGCACGTCGCTCGGCAGATCACCGCAGACCACCCACCAGCCGACCCATTCCGGCCGGTGCGGGCTTTCCACCGCCCACACGCTGGCATAGGGCATCACGTGCCAGGCCGGCCACTCGCCGATCCGGCCATGCTCCAGCCCCAAACGCTGCAGGCAGGCCGCCACCTCGGTGCCGCGCTCGGCGCACCAGCGGTCTTCGGGGGTCGGTTCGGGGTGGCTCATGGGTTCATGGGTCAAGGTCGGCGCGGCGGCAAGGGGATGAATTCTGTCTCACCGGGCACCCGCTCGAAACGCTGCGCTTCCCAGTCGTCCTGCGCCTGCACGATGCGCTCCTTGCGGCTGGAAACGAAGTTCCAGACCATGAAGCGGTGGCCGAGCGGCGCGCCGCCGACCAGCACGATGCGGGCGCCACGCGGTGCAGTGAGCACCGGCTCGGCGCCGGTTTCGAGCACGACCATCGCGCGCGCGGGCACGAGTTCACCGTCGAGTTCGAAATCGTGGTCGGTGCTGTAAAGCGCGCGTTCTTCGGCCGCCGCAGGGATCGTCAGCGACGCGCCCGAGGCCACCGCGAAGTTAAGGTCGAGGTAGAGCGTGGGCGACAGCGTCTGCACCGGCGAGCTCAGGCCGAATACGCTGCCGATCAACACCCGCACCAGCACACCGTCGATCTCGCGCGCCGGGATCTCGCCGCCGGGCACGTGCTGGAAACCGGGCGCGTCTTCTTCGCGTTCGGCCGGCACCGCCAGCCACAGTTGCAGGCCGTGGCTGCGGCGCTCGTGCCCGAGCAAGTCTTTCGGCGTGCGCTCGGAATGCACGATGCCGCGCCCGGCCGTCATCAGGTTCACCGCGCCGGGCTCGATGCGCTGCACCACGCCGGTGGAGTCGCGGTGCATCATCGCGCCCTCGAACAGGTAGGTCACTGTCGCCAGGCCGATGTGCGGGTGCGGGCGCACGTCGTGGTTGTCGCCGGGCTGGGCGGTGATCGGGCCGAAGTGGTCGAAGAAGACGAAGGGGCCGACCGCCTGGCGCTGCGCGGCGGGCAGCGAGCGGCGCACGACGAAGCCGCCGCCGAGGTCTTTCTGGTGGGGTTTCAGGACTTCGAGTTCGCTCATGCGTGGCTCCGCAAAGTGGCTTCACGCCAGTTTAGGACGCGCGCCTAAAATCCGCGCTTCCACCCGAAAACTTCAAAGTCTTCCATGAGCCTGAAATGCGGCATCGTGGGCCTGCCCAACGTCGGCAAGTCCACCCTCTTCAATGCCCTGACCAAAGCCGGCATCGCGGCCGAGAACTACCCTTTCTGCACCATCGAGCCCAACGTGGGCATCGTCGAATTGCCCGACCCGCGGCTCGACACGCTCTCGAACATCGTCAAGCCGGAACGCATCGTGCCGGCAATCGTCGAGTTCGTCGACATCGCCGGGCTGGTGGCGGGCGCGTCGAAGGGCGAAGGCCTGGGCAACCAGTTCCTCGCTCACATTCGCGAGACCGACGCGATCGTGGGCGTGGTGCGCTGCTTCGACGACGACAACGTGATCCACGTGGCCGGCAAGGTCGATCCGATCTCCGATATCGAGGTGATTCAGACCGAGCTGTGCCTGGCCGACATGAGCACGGTCGAAAAAGGCCTGCATCGCTACAACAAGGTGGCGCGCTCTGGCGACAAGGAAGCGCAGAAGATCGTCGATGTGCTGACCAAGTGCATGGCCGCGCTCGACCAGGGCAAGCCGGTGCGCACAATCACGTTCGGCAAGGAAGAGATGCTGCTGGTGAAGCCGCTGTGCCTGATCACCGCGAAGCCGGCGATGTTCGTCGGCAATGTCGACGAGACCGGCTTCGAGAACAACCCCTACCTCGACAAGCTGCGCGCCTATGGCGATAGCCAGGGCGCGCCGGTGGTGGCGATCTGCGCCAAGACCGAGGCCGAACTCTCGGAGATGAGCGACGACGACCGGCTGATGTTCCTCTCGGAAATGGGCCAGACCGAGCCGGGCCTGAACCGGCTGATCCGCGCCGCGTTCAAGCTGCTCGGGCTGCAGACCTACTTCACCGCCGGCGTGAAGGAAGTGCGCGCCTGGACCATCCACGTCGGCGACACGGCGCCGCAGGCGGCCGGCGTGATCCACACCGACTTCGAGCGCGGGTTCATCCGCGCCCAGACGATCGCCTTCGACGACTTCATCAGCTTCAAGGGCGAACAGGGCGCGAAAGACAACGGCAAGATGCGCGCCGAAGGCAAGGAGTACGTGGTGAAGGACGGCGACGTCCTGAATTTTCTGTTTACCGCCAAGTAGCGGGCACGGACATCCAACGCGCTGGCTAAGCCTTCGCGGACA
>JAYVTD010000573.1:0-2088 GCA_043774765.1 Rhizobacter sp.
GGAGATGACCGACCCGCGCGGCGACAGGATGCGCGAACTGGTGCCGCCCGCGCCACCCGACGCGCCCTGCCCCGTCAGCCCCTTGGCAATGTCTTCGGCCTTGGCGTAATTGAGCTGGAACGACTGGGTGCGAACCGGCTCCAGCGACGCCACCTGCGCCTTGGCTTCGAGCTCGAGCTTTTCCTTGGCGTTGAGCTCGTCTTTCGGTGCGATCAGGATCACGTTGCCCGACTTGCGCAGACCGAGTGCCTTGGCCTGCAGGATGATGTCGAGCGCCTGATCCCAAGGCACGTCTTTCAGGCGCAGGGTCACGTTGCCGGTGACGGTGTCGCTGGTCACGACGTTGAAGTTCGTGAAGTCGGCAATCACCTGCAACAGCGCACGCACTTCTATGTTCTGGAAGTTCAGCGACAGCTTTTCGCCCGCATAACCCACGCCCTGTGTGAGCTTGTTCGGGTCGACCTTCTGCTGCCGCACCTCGAGCACGAACTGGTTGTCGCTCTGGTAGGCGCTGTGCTCCCAGTTGCCCTTGGGCTCGATCAGCATGCGCACGCGGTCACCGCTCTGCGTGGTGGTCACGGTGTTGATCGGCGTGCCGAAGTCGGTCACGTCGAGGCGGCGGCGCAGGTTGTCGGGCACGGTCGAGCGCAGGAATTCGACGACCAGGCTCTGGCCTTGCTGGCGAATGTCGACACCGACCTGGTTGTTCGGCAAATCGACGATGACACGGCCGGCACCGTCGCTGCCGCGGCGGAAGTCGATGTCTTTCAGCGCCAGCGGGTTGCGGTTCAGGCTTTCGGCGAAACGCACCGGTTCGGGCGAAGCGGCGGCGGCTGCGCTGGTGGCCACTGCCGGTGCACCGCTGTCGAGAATCAGCAGCAGCACCTTGCCCTGCAGCTCGGCGCGGTAGCTCGCGGCCTTCTTCAGGTTGAGCACGAGACGCGTGCGTTCACCGGCCTGCGCCACATTGACCGAGCGCAGGTTGCCCTGGTTCACTTCGACGCTGGGTTTGCCCAGGCCGTTGCTCACGCCGGGCAGATCGATCGCAATGCGCGGTGGCGTCTGGATCGTGAAGCCGGCCGGCACCGCGGTCAGCGCTTCCGAGAGTTCGATGCGAACGACCTCGGAACCCGCCTGCTGGGTGGTGTTGATCGACTGGATCGCGTTCTGCGCCATCGCAGGTGCGCAGGCGCCAGCGAACAACGCGAGCGCCAAGGCACGGGAGCGCCACGTAGCTGTCATCTGATTCTCCTGATTGCACTTCATCGCGCCTTCTCCTGGAGCTGGAGGGCGCTGCTGCGCTCGATCCATTCGCCCGCTGCATCCTGAACAATTTCCCTGAGCGAAAGTTCGGTCTCGGAAATCTTGGTGATCTTTCCGTAGTTCTGACCGAGGTAGTCACCCTGCTTCACCTGGTAGAGCAGCTTGTCGACCCGCAGCAAGGCGTAGGGCCGGCCGGCTTTGGACACGCTGCCGACCATGCTCATGCTGTCGAGCGGGTAAGCCTCGAGTGGCTCCTTGCGGCGGTTGATTTCCGCTGAGAGCAGCGAGTTGGGCTGACGCGCTTCCTGCTTCAGCGCCACGCTCAGCTTCTGGGTGCTGAACGGCTCGACGCCGGTGAGCGACACATAAGCCTGCGGAATAAATTTCTTGGGTGGCGACAAGGGTTGCACGCTGGGCTTGACCTCGCGCTGCTGCTGGTCCATCCACTGCGTGAGTTCGTCCTGCTCGCCGCCGCATCCGCTGGCGGCGACCGCCACGATCCCGATCGACAGGAGCAGCCTGGCTCGTGTTGACATGGCCATCATTTTTTCGCCCCCGGCGCCGCGGCCGCTTTCGCCTTGGCCGCGTTTTTCCTGATCTCTTCGAGCTCGTTGGGGTCGAGGTAACGGTAAGTGCGCGCCGTGGCTTCCATCGCCAGTGCACCGCCCGTGTCCTTGGGCGACGTGATCACCAGGTTGTGCAGGGTCACGATGCGCGAGAGGTTGGCGATGTCACCCGCAAAGGCACCGATGTCGTGATAGCGGCCCGACACCTTGATCGAGATCGGCAATTCGGCGTAGTAGTCCTTGACGACCACCGAGCCCG
>JAYVTD010000574.1:0-6645 GCA_043774765.1 Rhizobacter sp.
TGACTGCGGATGAACTCGGCGCCTTCACGCGCGCCGTCTTCCGGGTGCTTCAGGCAGCACTCCCACTCCAGCACTGCCCAGCCGGCGTAGTCGTGCTTCGCCATCTTCGAGAAGATGGCGCCGAAGTCGACCTGCCCATCGCCCAGCGAACGGAAGCGCCCGGCCCGATCGACCCAGCCCTGGTAGCCGCCGTACATACCTTGCCGCCCATCGGGGCGGAACTCGGCGTCCTTGACGTGGAAGGCCTTGATGCGCGAGTGGTAGATGTCGATGAAGGCCAGGTAGTCGAGCTGCTGCAGCACGAAGTGGCTCGGGTCGTAAAGGATGCTCGCGCGCGGATGGTTGTCCACCGCGGCGAGGAAGCGCTCGAAGGTCACGCCGTCGTGCAGGTCTTCGCCCGGATGCAGTTCGTAGCAGACGTCCACGCCGGCCGCGTCGAAGGCGTCGAGCACCGGGCGCCAGCGCTTGGCCAGCTCTGCGAAGGCCTTCTCCACCAGGCCGGCCGGCCGCTGCGGCCAGGGGTAGAGGTAGGGCCAGGCGAGCGCGCCCGAGAAGGTGGCATGCGCCTTCAGGCCGAGGCGCTCGGAGGCTTTCGCGGCCCACAGCAACTGCTGCGCCGCCCAGGCGGTGCGCTCGGCGGGCTTGCCGCGCAACTCGGCCGGTGCGAAGCCGTCGAAGAGCTCGTCGTAGGCCGGATGCACAGCCAGCAACTGCCCCTGCAGGTGCGTGGACAGCTCGGTGATCTGCACGCCGTGCTCGCCGGCCTGGCCCTTGATCTCGTCGCAGTAGGTCTGGCTCTCAGCCGCACGCTTCAGATCGATCAGGCGCGGGTCGGTGGGCAGTTGCACGCCCTTGTAGCCCAGGCTCGCCGCCCAGCGCGCGAGCTTGGGCAGCGTGTCGAAGGGAGCAGCATTGCCCAGGAACTGGGCCAGGAAGATGGCGGGGCCTTGCAGTGTTTTCATGGCGGGCAATCTCGTTGGTGGATCAGGTGGTGATGCAGGTCATCAGTTCAGGTCGAACCGCGGATGACCAGTTCGTGGCTCAGGATCACGCCGTCGACTTCGGCCTCGGGCTGGCGCATGCGCTGCATCAGCAACTTCGCCGCGGTGACGCCGAGTTCGTGCATCGGCTGGGCCACGGTGCTCAGCTCGGGCTGGACCATGGTGCAGAGCTGGATGTTGTCGAAGCCCACCACAGCCACGTCGTCCGGCACCGCGAGGCCGACATCGCGAAGCCCGTGCATCGCACCGATGGCCAGCGTGTCCGACACGGCGAAGATCGCATCCGGGCGCACGCCGCTGCCCCACATCGCGGTGATCGCCTGGAGGCCGCGGTCGTAGGTCAGCCCATCCGCGGTGAGGTCGCCACCGGTCAGCGGCTCGAGCCCGGCGGCGCGCAGTGCGTCGAAGTACCCCTGGCGGCGCTGGCGCGAGTACAGGAACCGCTCGTCGCTGTTGAGCAAGGCGATGCGGCGGCGGCCGCGGCTGGCCAGGTAGGTCACCGCATCGAAGGCCGCCTTCGCGTTGTCGATGCCCACGTAGGGCACGTCGCCGTCAGGGTCGAATTCGCAACACGCGACCCAGCACAGCTCGCCGGTCTCGCTGCGCAGCTTTTGCTGGATGGTGTCGGGGTCGAGACAGATCGCGCCATCGGCCTGCCGGTTGCGCAGCAGGTCGAAGTAGGTGCGGTCCGCCGACATGCCCGAGCTCGTGTCGCACAGCAGCACGTGGTAACCCTCCTTGCGCGCCACGCTGTCGATGCCGCGCACGATCTCGGCGTAGAAGGGGTTGCCGAAGTCCGGCACCATGGTCAGCAGCAGACGGCTCTGCGCGGTGCGCAGGCTGCGGCCGAGGAAGTTGGCGCGGTAGCCCAGTTCGGCGATCACCGCCTGGACGCGCTCACGCGTTTCCGGCCGCACGACCGGGCTGTCGTTGATGACACGCGACACCGTCGCCGTGGAGACACCGGCGCGTCTGGCGATTTCGATGATGGACACGTCAGGTTCCTTGCTGGTTCTGTGGTGCACCGGCGCAACGCCGGTGCCGCGCCTCACCGGCCAGCACGGTTCATGCCGCCAGGCACATCGCTGGGGTGCACGGCCTGCAGCGGTGCCAGCATCTCGAAGTGGACGATGTGAACCGGGCGCGCCAGCAACTCGTGCTCACGTTCGATGATGGGCTGGATGTAAGGCATCGCGATGTGCTGCGCGAGCACCTCGCGGCTGTCCCAGTTCTCGTAGAACATGAAATGGTTTGGGTCCTCGGCACTGACGTGGAACTGGTACTCGATGCAGCCCGGCTCCTGCCGCGTCGGCACGATGAAGGTCTGCAGCAGCGCGAGCAGCGCCTCGCGCTTTTCCGGCCGGCCGTAGATATTGCCGATGATGGTGCAACCAGGTTTCATGGTGGTTCTGCCTTGGGGTGAGTAGTGGGTTGCGCTTCAGCGCTTTTGCTGGCTCAGCGCGACGGCAAGGATGATGATGGCGCCACGGGCAATCAGTTGCTGGCTGAATTCCAGCCCCATCAGGATCAGGCCGTTGTTGATCATGCCGATCATCAGTGCGCCCATGATGGTTCCCACCACCGTGCCGGCGCCACCGAACAGGCTGGTGCCGCCGAGCACGGCCGCGGCGATGACCGACAGCTCGTCGCCCTCGCCGAGTTGGAAACGCCCCGACTGCAGGCGCCCGGCATACAGCATGCCGGCCACCGCAGCCGACATGCTGGAGATGATCAGCACGCGCATCTTGACCCCGCGGGTGTCGACGCCGCTGTAGCGCGCCGCCGTCTCGTTGCCGCCGGTGGCCAGCACGCGGCGGCCGAAGCCGGTGCGCCGCAGCACCAGGTGGCCGGCCACGCCGAACAGCAGCATCCACACCAGCAGCGTCGGCACCGGCCCGATGTTGCCGCCGCCGAAGATGTAGGAGTAGGTCGGCGCCAGGATCGGGATGGCCGCGGTACCGCTGACCCACATCGCCACACCCTTGGCGATACCGAGCATGGCCAGCGTGGTCAGGAAGGATGGGATGCCGATCTTGGTGGTCAGCAGGCCATTGAAGATGCCCACCGCCAGCCCGGTGGCCAGGCCGGCGCACACGCCCACGAAGGGCCCGGCCGCGTCAATGGCCATCGCGGTCGTGACGGTGGTCAGCCCGGCCACCGCGCCGATCGACAGGTCGATCTCGCCGGCGGCCAGCACGAAGGTCATGGCCACGGCCATCACCGCGATCATCGCTGTCTGGCGGATGATGTTGAGCAGGTTGTTCGGGTCGAGAAAGCCTTTGTCGAACAACGCGAAGGAGAAGATCACGAAGATGGCGACGAAGCCGAGATAGATCACGTATTGGCGCCAGGTGGCCGCCAACGCTTTGATCGGGGATGGCCGTGCGGCCAGGGTCGAGGTGCTCATGAAAAGTCTCCTTGGCGTGTGTTCTGTTCGAGTTTCGGCGCGCTGTCGCGGTAGACGATCTGCCACGCGTCGAGAACGTTTTCCTTGGTCACCGGCAGCGCCGGCAGTGCCACATATGCCGGCGCCGGTTTGCCGAGCAGGCCGTAGCCGGCCAGCAGCGCTTCGGTCTGGCCGTGGTCGTAGGCCCGCTGGGCCGCCACACCCTTGACGTTGCCGTCGCGGGCCATGTCTGCGGCCACCGCCCGACCCAGGTCGACGGTGGTGACGACCAGGTCGGTGCGCCCGGCCGCGCGTGCGGCGGCGAGCACGCCTTCGGCAGGCACGTCCCACACCGCCCAAATGCCCTTGAGCGTGGGGTGCGAGGCCAGCATCGCCGCCGCCGCCTGGTGCCCCTGACCCGCGAAGTCGGGCCCGGTGATGCCCTGTTCGGCCACGATGCGGATGCCGGGGTGGTGCTCGGCCATGGTCTTCTTGAAGGCCTCGTGGCGCTGGCGTGTGACGGAAAAGTCGGCCGCGTGGAACACCAGCGCGATCTCGCCCTGGCCACCCAGCGCCTGCGCCATCAACTGCGCCGAGGTGACACCGTTGGCGTGGTTGTCAGACGAGACGGCGCTGACATAGTCGCGCCCGGCCACATGCCCTTTGGGCACGTTGTCCATGTAGATCAGCTTGACGCCGCGCTCGGCCGCCTCGCGGTAGGCGCCGGCGGTGGCCACCGGGTCGGTCGGGATGGACACGATGATCTGCGGGTCGCGGCTCAGCACGTCCTCGATGTCGGCGATCTGCTGCTCGGCCTTGAAGCCGGCGTCGGTGACGGCGACCACCTCGATGCCCATCGCGTTGAACTGGGCCTTGAGCCCTGCGACCTGCGCATTCGACCAGGCGTTGCCGGTGTAGTGCATCACGATCGCCGCCTTGGCTCGCATGGCCTTGATCGCGGCGAACTCAGCGTCGCTGAGCTGCACGTTCGCCGCCAGTGCGGGCGCCTCGCCGTTCGGGCCGACGCTGTGCGACTTGGCATAGACCTGCGCCCGGTTCTGCAGCGCCATCTGCAAGTAGCGCTCGGCGAGCTGCAAGCGCTCGGCGGGATCGATTGAGGCCGCCATCACCGCATCGAGTTCGCTGCGCGGAATGTCGCGCACCAACTGGCCGTTGGACATCACCACGATGCGGTCACTCGCGGCGAGCAGTTCGGCCAGCTCCGACGACAGGATCAGGATGCCCTTGCCTTGGTGCGCCAGCTCGCGGATCAGCGCGACGATCTCGCCCTTGCTGCCGATGTCGATGCCAGCGGTGGGCTCGTCGAGCACCAGCACGTCGGGGTCGTTGCCGAGCCACTTGGCGATCACCACCTTCTGCGCGTTGCCGCCCGACAGCGTGCTGATCGGGCTGTCCGGCGAAGCGGTCTTGACGCGCAGCCGCTTGATCAGCTTGTCGGCATGCTGCCTGGCCTTGTCGGTCAGCATCCAGGAGTACTTGCTGAGCTTGTCGAGCACCGGCAGTTGGATGTTCTCCGCCACGCTGTGCGCGGCCACGAAACCCTGGCGGCGCCGGTCTTCGGGGATCAGCGCGATGCCGTGATCGATCGCGTCGCGCGGGCTCTTGATCGAGACCGGCTTGCCACCGATGAGGATCTGCCCCGCGGCCAGCGGGTCAATGCCGCACAGCACGCGCGCCATCGAACTGCGGCCGCTGCCCAGCAGGCCGGCCACGCCGACGACTTCGCCGCGGTGCACCACCAGGTCGACCGTGTTCTGCGGCCGGCGCGTGCCGGACACGCCGCGCAGTTCGACCAGCGGTTCGCCCAGCGTCGCCTTGTGCTCCAGGTCCTGGAAGCCGGCGGTGCTGCGGCCGACGATGTGCTCGATCATCGACTGCAGCGTGAACTCGCCGATCGGTGCCGTCATCACGTGCTTGCCGTCGCGCAGGATGGTGGCGACGTCGGCGATCTTGAAGATCTCGTCCATGCGGTGCGAGACGTAGGCGATGGCCACGCCCTTGGACTTGAGGCGCACGACGAATTCGAACAGGCGGTCGGTCTCGGTCGACGACAGCGCGGTGGTCGGCTCGTCGAGGATCAGGATGCTCGGCTGCTGCGACATCGCCTTGATGATTTCAGTCAACTGCTGCTGGCCCGCGCTCAGCTCGGACACGAGCAGGCTCGGGTCGATGTCGATGCCGAGTTCGCCGAACAACACCCGCGCCTGGCGTTCGGCCTCGCGGTCGTCGATCAGGCCCAGGCCGTCGCGCAGCTCGCGCGTCAGGAAGATGTTCTGCGCCACGCTCAGCGTCGGCACCAGGCTCATTTCCTGGAAGATCATCGCGATGCCGGCCTTGCGCGCCGCCTCGGGCGTGTTCTCGGTGAGCGGCACGCCGCCCACCTCGATCTTGCTGCCCTCGTCGGGCGTGTAGACGCCGTTGAGGATCTTCAGGATGGTCGACTTGCCGGCGCCGTTGCCGCCGAGCAGCGCATGGATCTGGCCCTTGTAGAAGCTCAGATCGACGTTGTCCAGCGCCCGGTTTCCACCGAACGATTTGGACACGCCGGTCATGCGCACCGCGACATCATGGGCGCCGGCGGCGGTCATGACGACACCCCGATTGCCGAGTACAGCAACCGACCCTCCGAGAGGGTCGGGCCTTGCTTGGGGCGGCCCGGCGCGGCGGCCCGCAAGCAACTGGCTGACGCTTGGTTTTTCATGCTTTGACCTCGACCCAGGCACCGTTCTCGCCCGAATGCAAAATGGCTTCGGCAATCTGCTCGATGCGGTAACCGTCGGCGAAGTTGGGCGAAGGCTGCTGGCCGCTGGCGATCGCCTTGCACAGGGCATAGCACTCGACGATCTTGGTCTCGGAGTAGCCGATGCCCAGGCCCGGGATGGGCCACAGGCCGTCGCCATACGGATGCGCCGGGCCGGTGTAGATGGTGCGAAAGCCCCGTGCGTCGGCCGGGTCGTCGGCAAACATCACCTGCAACTCGTCACGGCGCTCGTAGTTGAAGACGATGGAGCCGCGGTCGCCATGAATTTCGAAGGTCAGGAAGTTGTTGCGGCCGTAGGCATTGCGCGTGGCTTCGATGGAGCCGACCGCGCCGTTGGCGAAGCGCAGCATGGTCAGCATCTCGTCGTCGACGTCGACCTCGCCACGGGGGCCGCTGGCATTCTTGTCGGCCGCGCCGAGCTTGTCCACACCACCGCTTTGCAGCGGACGCGTCTTGACGTAGGTGTGCGTCATCGC
>JAYVTD010000575.1:0-14343 GCA_043774765.1 Rhizobacter sp.
GGTGCAGATGCCCCAGCCGCGTGGCAACGGAATGCTCTCGGTGCTGGTGCGCGAGTACGGAGACGACCTGAAGCTGGTGATGTCTCAAGACATCACCGAACGCGAGCGCTCCGATGGCATGCGGCGTGATTTCGTCGCCAACGTGTCGCACGAGATCCGCACCCCGCTCACGGTGCTGTCGGGCTTCATCGAAACCTTGCGCAGCCTGCCGCTGACCGAGGTCGAGCGCAAACGGGTGTTGCAGCTGATGACGCAGCAGGCCGACCGGATGGGCTCGCTCGTCAGCGACCTGCTGACGCTGGCGCAGCTGGAAGGCAGCCCGCGGCCCAATGCCGACCGCTGGATCGCGCTGCAATCCGTGCTCGGCCAGGTCGAGATCGATGCGCGGGTCTTGTCCGGCGGGCGCCACATGATCGTCTTTCCGCTCGAAGTCGAGGCCCAGATCGCCGGCGCGCAGAACGAATTGCAGAGCGCCATCACGAACCTCGTCAACAACGCCGTGCGCTACACGCCCGAGGGCGGCAGGATCGAGCTGACGTGGCGCGTGCAGGGCGACGGCTCGGGCGAGATCACGGTCATCGACACCGGCCCCGGGGTCGCGCGCGAGCACCTGCCGCGCTTGACCGAACGGTTCTACCGGGTCGACGGCAGCCGCTCGCGCGACACCGGTGGCACGGGCCTGGGCTTGTCGATCGTCAAGCACGTGGTGCAGCGCCACGGCGGCGAGCTCGACATCCAGAGCGAAGTTGGCAAAGGCTCGGTGTTCAGGCTCGTGTTCCCTGCCGCGCGGGTGCGCGCCGGCCTGACGGAGGGCGGATCGGCGGGCTCGGCCACCACCGCGGCGCCCGCCCCGGCCGAGAACGCGCTCGGCTGACCGGCCGTCAGGGCTTGGCGCGCCGGTAGATGGCGCTGGTCTCGTCGTTGCGCGTGTTCCGGCGCTCACGAGCCAGCAGGCGCCAGCCGCTGCCCGGCGATACCGCGGACTGCATCTGTACCAGGTAGTCACAGCGGGTCGCGTTCGTCGCAGTGACGGCATCGACCTTGTAACCGCCCAGGTACTCCATCGCCACCACCTGGGCCCGCGGCACGTCGGGCGCCGCCACGCAGGAGTCGCGGGGCACCTGCTGCGCGATGCGTTGCACCAGCGAGCGGTAGCTGCGCGCGTGGTCGAGCGGCGGCAGCAGCAAGGTCATCAGTAGCAACCAGCACAGGGCCACGCCGCTGGCGGGAAGCACGAGGCTCTTCCACAGCGGGTGGCGGCTGCGGCCAGTGCGCCACTTCACCAGCCAGAACCAGGCGAGCGTGCCGGCGACCGCCAGTGCCAGCGCGAACAGCGAAAAGCTTGGAACGTGACCCGGCGCGAGGCGGGCGATGTTGAGCGCAGGCTGGCGTGGCACGCCAGTGTGGATCGACAGGTAGACCACCCAGAAAACGACGGCGCCGCCGCTGAAGAAGAAGACCGAAAACCAGTCGATCGCCGCGGCGGTGCTGCGTTGCAAGGTCGGCAGCGCGAACGCGGCCAATACGGCCAGCGGAGGCAGTGCCAGCATCAGGGCCCGGTCGGAGCCGCCCATGCCCACGCAGGCGACCAAGGCCACGCCCGCGCAGCCGAGCGGAATCGCGATGTGCCGGTCGGACAACTGGCCACGCCAGCGCCAGGCCGTCCAGACCGCCAACGGCCACGCCGGCCAGGTGAACCAGGCCAGCAGACGCAGCAGGTCCCACACGCGCGCCGGTGTGATGTCACCTGTGCCGACACGCCATTGCCAGGCCCCGAGCGCGGTGCCGACGATCAACGCCAGCACCACGCCGGCAATGATCCAGCGCACGAAGCGTCGCGCAGTCTCGTAGCTGGAGCGCTGGCAGATCACTGCGCCGACCGCCCCCAGCGCCAGCGCGATACTGGGTGCGCCGCTTGCCGCCAGCGCCGGCAAGGCCACGAGCACCGCGAGTTTGGGTTGCAGGCCACGAAACGGGCTGGCGGCCAGCGCGTAGACGAACAAGGCCACGCTGGCGAGTTGCGCCAGCTCCGGCGTGGTCTCGTGTCCCAGCTGCAGCAGACCGAGCGACGCGATCAGTGCCAGCAGCGCGCCGTCGGCGATCGCCCGGGCGTAGTCGGTCGGGCTGGCTTCGCCGCCGAAGGCGAAGGGCAAGGGCTGGGCGGCTTCGGTGCGGGCCAGGTGGTAGGCCGCGTACCAGCTCAGCACCAGCACCACGACCAGTAGCAGCGCGAACGGAATGCGCGCCGCCACGGCCGGGTCGACCCACGGCCCGAGCAGCCGGATGAACGATGCGCCGAGCCAGTACGGCAGCAACGCCGCATCAGCCGGCAGGCCACCCACGGTCGGCGCGAGCCAGGGCGTGCGGCCTTGCGCGATGTTCACCATGTAGCCGAACGCGCTGATGTCGGCACTTTTCCACGGGTCGCGGCCGAACAGGCCGGGCAATACATAGGCGGCGCAGAACAGCAGCAAGACCAGCCGCGGAATCGGCTGCGCGGCGCGCTGGGTGACAAGGGCAGGGTTCGGTGAGTTCAAGCAGGGCTCGGGAATCAGCCGCGAATGATGCAGCAACTCGGGAGCGCGGGCTCCCGTGAAACAAGCGGGCAACAAAAAAGGCAGCCTCGGCTGCCTTCTTCGGGGGTGCGGAACACCTTATTTCTTGGTGCTCAGGTGCGCAAACTTGTTGCGGAACTTCTCGACGCGGCCGCCCAGCGAGTCGACGCTCTTCTGCGTGCCGGTGTAAAACGGGTGCGATTCGCTGGTGGTTTCCAGCTTGAACAGCGGCAGTTCGCGGCCATCGTCCATCTTGACCGTTTCCTTGCTCGTGGCGCACGAGCGGGTCACGAACTTGAAACCGTTGGACAGGTCCACGAAACACACTTCGCGGTACGTGGGGTGAATGCCTTCTTTCATTGGAGCCTCTGCGCTGATGTTTTGCGGTAGCCACGCCGAACCATTCGGCGCACTTTCCGTCAAGCGGAAAACCGCAGATTATAGCGTTCCGGTGCCGGGCTAGCCGCCGCGCCTCATCATGTCGAAGAAGTCGTGGTTGTTCTTCGTCGACTTCATCTTGTCGAGGATGAACTCCATCGCCTCGATCTCGTCCATCGGATAGAGCAGCTTGCGCAGAATCCAGGTCTTTTGCAGGATCTCGGGCTGCAGCAGCAGTTCTTCGCGGCGCGTGCCGCTCTTGTTGATCAGGATCGACGGGTAGACGCGCTTCTCGGCCATGCGGCGATCCAGGTGGATTTCGCAGTTGCCGGTGCCCTTGAACTCCTCGTAGATCACTTCGTCCATGCGGCTGCCGGTGTCGATGAGGGCGGTGCCGATGATGGTCAGCGAGCCACCTTCTTCGACGTTGCGTGCCGCGCCGAAGAAGCGCTTCGGGCGCTGCAGTGCGTTCGAGTCCATGCCGCCGGTGAGCACCTTGCCGCTGGACGGCAACACGTTGTTGTAGGCGCGGGCGAGGCGTGTGATCGAATCGAGCAGGATCACCACGTCTCTTTTCATCTCGACCAGGCGCTTGGCGCGCTCGATCACCATCTCGGCTACCTGAACGTGGCGCGCCGCCGGCTCGTCGAAGGTCGAGCTGATGACCTCGCCGCGCACCGTGCGGACCATCTCGGTCACTTCTTCAGGCCGCTCGTCGACCAGCAGCACGATCAGGTAGACCTCGGGGTGGTTGGCGACCAGCGCGTGCGCCAGCTGCTGCATCATCACCGTCTTGCCGGTCTTGGGCTGCGCGACCAGCAGCGCGCGCTGGCCTTTGCCGATCGGTGCGACCAGGTCGATGATGCGGCTGGTGATGTTCTCGTCGCTCTTGATGTCGCGCTCGAGCTTGAACTGCTCCTTGGGGAACAAGGGTGTCAGGTTCTCGAACATCACCTTGTGCTTGCTCTCTTCGGGCGTCACGCCGTTCACGCGGTCGACCTTCACGAGCGCGAAGTAGCGTTCGCCGTCCTTTGGCACCCGCACCTCGCCTTCGATCGCGTCGCCGGTGTGCAGGTTGAAGCGCCGAATTTGGCTCGGGCTGAGGTAGATATCGTCGGTCGACGCCATGTAGCTCGCGTCGGGCGAGCGCAGGAAGCCGAAGCCGTCGGGCAGCACTTCGAGCACGCCGTCTCCGAACACCTGTTCGCCGGCCTTGGCGCGCTTTTTCATGATCGCGAACATCAGCTCCTGCTTGCGCATGCGGGCGACGTTCTCGATCTCGAGGGCCTCGCCCATCGTGATGAGCTCTGAGACGTGGATCAGCTTGAGTTCTGAAAGATGCATGGGTGAACACCCTGGGTGAATGTTGGCGGCCCGCCGCGGGGCAGGGTCAGCCTGGAGAGCGGCCGGGAAAAGAGAAGGCCGGGTACGGGGATGCGCAGCGCGCGATGAACGGGAAGTGGGGGTGCCGAAAACACGCGCCGCCGGGTGGGGCGTTGACGCTGCTACGCTGATTCAGCGGCTCGCGTCGTGCGGTGGGGGCAAAGCTCTTGTGACAGGAACCGGGTGCCGGGTAAGCGCCGGTTCCTGCTGCGGTTGAAACAGATTATAGATGACCGTCGAGGAAGGCGGTCAACTGGGCTTTCGACAAGGCGCCGACCTTGGTGGCGGCGAGCTGGCCGTCCTTGAACAACATCAGTGTCGGAATGCCACGGATGCCGAACTTGGCGGGCACTTCGCGGTTTTCGTCGACGTTCATCTTGGCGATCTTCAGCCGGCCGTCGTAGTCTTTCGAGACTTCGTCGAGGATCGGCGCAATCATCTTGCACGGGCCGCACCATTCGGCCCAATAGTCCACCAGCACGGGTTTATCGGCCTTCAGCACATCGGTGTCGAACGATGCGTCGGAAGTGTGTTTGATCAGTTCGCTGCTCATTGGTTGTCCTCAGGCAAGCACCGCGTGAAGTGGGTGGCAAGGCACAATGATTCTGACACAAAGCCCCAACCCCCGCGGCGCGCGACGCTGCCTTCCTGCCCATGGCAACCACAGCCCGAGTGGCTCTTGAAAACGCCGCCGATGCTGCCAGCCCCTGGGCTGCGGTCACCACGTGTGTCACCGACTGGGCCCGCGCCGAGTCGATCGAGTTGCGCGATGCGGTCGTCCTGGTGCCCTTCGCGCAGCTATTGCCGCTGGCGCGCGCCGCGTTCGCCCAGGCCGGCGGCTGGAGCCCACGCATCGAGACCACCCAGACCCTGGCCGCCGGTCTCGGGCCCGCGGCGGCGCCGGAGCGTGGCCAGATCACATTCGATGCCGTGGTCGATGCGCTGGCCGCTGCGCAACTGCTGCGCTCTCAGCCCTGGGGAGCAGCCTGGGCCGGACGCGACGCGCGCGGTTTCGAACAGGCGGCCGCGCAGGTCGTGGCGACCGCCCACGAGATGGCTCGCGCTGCCGGCGCCGTGCCGCCCGCGGAGCGCTCGGCGCATTGGGCCAGTGCCCGTGATCTGTTGACGCCGCTGGCCGGGCCGGGCGCGAGCGCGCGGCTGCTGGCGCGCGTCGCGCTCGAGTGGGCCAGCCTGGCGCTTGCGCCGATCACCGACCGGCTGTTCGCGCTCAAGCCTTCGGCGTGGATCGTGCTCCAGGCCGGTGGCCCGGACGCGCTGTCGAGCCGGCTGCGGAACGAGGCCGATACACCGGGCTTGCTGATCGATTGCGACCCGCCCGACGACCGGCCCTTCGGCCTGCTCGGCCCCACCGCCGTGCCGGCGCTGGCGGTCTGCGAGAGCTTCGAAGACGAGGCGGCCTGCGCGGCGGCCCAAGTGCTCGAACACCTGCGGCGTGGCGAACAGCCCGTCGCCCTGATCGCACAAGACCGCGTGCTGGTGCGGCGTGTGCGGGCCTTGCTCGACCGCCAGCGGGTGAGCCTGCTCGACGAGACCGGCTGGAAACTCTCCACCACACGTGCGGCCGCGCAGGTGATGGCCCTGCTCGGCGCAGCGCGCGCCGACGCCCGCATCGACGCGCTCTTCGACTGGCTGCGCAGCGGCACGCTGTGGTCGGCGCCGGGGCAGGCGGCGGCGCTGGCGGCGCTCGAGTCGGCGTGCCGGCGCGCTCGGGTCGGCAGCCTCGCATCGCTGCACCACGTCGATCTCGACGAACCAGCAGCGCGTTTGCGCGCCGCCGCCGACGCGGTGCTGCTGGTGTTCGCACGGCCCACGCACCAGCCGCTGCATGGGTGGCTGGCGCAGCTGGCGAGCGCGCTGCAGCGCTGCGGATCGTTGCCCTTGCTCGCGGCCGACGAAGCCGGCCGCCAGGTGCTGGTCGCGCTGCGGCTCGACGCGGCCCGCGCCGGTGCCAGCGCGTGGATCGCGACGGCCAGCGAGTTCACCATGTCCTTCGCCGAGTTCACAGCCTGGGTCGACCGCGCGCTGGAGCAGGAGACCTTCCGGCCGGCTGCCGGCAGCAGCCCTCAGGTCGTCATCACGCCGCTGGCCCGTGCCATGTTGCGGCCGTTCGCCGCGCTCGTCTTTCCGGGCGCCGACGACAAACACCTCGGCGCGGCAGCGGCGCCGCACCCGCTGCTCGGCGCCACGCTACTGCCTGCGCTCGGCCTGCCCGATGCGAGCGAACAGCGCGGCGCCGAACTGCGCGCGTTCGGGCAGAGCCTGCGTGCGCCACGCATCACCTTCCTGCGCCGCCGCGCCGATGGCACCGAACCGCTGGCGGCCAGCCCGTTGCTCGAGCGGCTCGCCGCGGCGCTGGCGCACGATGGCCGCGCACTGGCGGCCTGGGTCGACCCGGGCCATGACCTGTTGATTGCCGCCACGCCGGTCTTTTGCAGCGCGCCCGGCGCGCCCGGCCTGTTGCCCGAACGTTTGTCGGCCAGCGCCTGCGAAGCCCTGCGTGCCTGCCCGTACCGCTTTTTTGCGCTCAACCTGCTGCGCCTGCGCGAAGACGACGAGCTCGATGCCGAAGTCGAAAAGCGCGACTACGGCAACTGGCTGCACCACGTACTGCACACGTTTCACGAACAGCGCAGCGCGCCGGCCGCGCCCGAACAAGAGATCGCGCACCTGCACGCGGTGGCCACCGCGGGCCAGGCCGAACACGGCCTCGACGCCGCCGAATTCCTGCCGTTCGCTGCCTCGTTCGCCGCCTTCGCGCCGCGTTATGTCGCTTGGCTGCACCGGCGCGACGCCGATGGGGCGCGCTGGCTGCGCGGTGAAACGCCGCTCAGCATCAGCCCTGACGCGCTCGACGGCCTGGTGCTCCACGGCGTGATTGACCGGGTCGATGCCGTGCGCGCCGAAGGCGCTGAGGCGACGCAACTGATCGACTACAAGACCGGCCATGTCAGCAGCCTCAAGGACAAGGTCAGGGAACCGCTCGAAGACACGCAGCTCGCGTTCTACGCCGCGCTCGCCGGCGCCGGCAACAGCGTGCCGCTGAAGGCGATCTACCTCGCGGTCGACGGCACGCAGCGCATCGACGAGGTCGAGCACAAGAACGTGGCCGTGAGCGCGGCAGCGCTGGTGCAGGGCCTCGCACACGACCTGGCGCGCCTGCGCGCCGGCGCCGGCCTGCCGGCGCTCGGCGAGGGCGCGACCTGCGACTTCTGCGCGGCGCGTGGTGTGTGCCGGCGCGACCACTGGTCGGTGGCGCAGGGGTCCGGCGCATGAGCGGCCAGGCGGCCTACCAGGCCGGCGGTGAGCCCGTCGCCCGAGACACGTTCTACGCGCTCGCCTGCGATCCGCAACGCAGCGTCGTCGTTGAAGCCTGTGCCGGCGCCGGCAAGACCTGGATGCTCGTGTCACGCATGCTGCGCGCATTGCTCGATGGCGCGCAACCGCACGAGATCCTGGCGATCACGTTCACTCGCAAGGCCGCCGGCGAGATGCGCCAGCGCCTGAACGACTGGCTCCGGGAGTTCGCCGACCCCGGCACTGCGCACGCCGTGCGGGTGCAGGCCCTGGTCGACCGCGGTGTGTCGGCGGCGCGGGCCGAGGAACTCGCCCCTGCGCTCTCGGGCCTGCACGAGCGGCTGCTCGCGAGCGGCCGCCCGGTCGAGATCCGCACCTTCCACGCCTGGTTTTCGCAGCTGCTGCGGGCGGCGCCGCTGGAGCTGCTGGCCGAGCTCGGGCTGCAGCCTGACATGGAACTGATCGAGAACATCGAAGACCACCGGAGCGAGGTGTTCGTGCGTTTCCACGCCGCCATCCTGCGCGACCCCGGCTTGCGGCTCGACCACCAGACGCTGGTGGCGCAGCGTGGCCGCAGCCAGGCGCGCAAGTGGTTCGAGGCGGTCTGGGCCAAACGGGTCGAGTTCGAGCTGGCCGACGCGGCCGGCGTGCTCGAAGACAGCGTGGCCGCTGTAGGAGCGCCGGGCGACGCGCACCCCGCGCATGCGCTTCAGACGGCCGCATGGCGCGATTCGTTTCGCGACCTGGCGCTGGCGCTCGGCCAGGGCGGCGTGAAAGCCCAAGACGCCGCCACCGGCCTCGTGATGGCGCTGGCCGCGCCCGCCGCACTCGCGATGTTCGACGCCGCATGGGCCGCGCTCTTCACCGACACCGGCACACCGCGCAAGCAGCTCGGCAAGATCGCCTCGCTGGCCGGCGTGCAGAACCAACTCGAGGCCATCGGCCAGCAGATCCGCCAGCACGAGGCCCGCGAAGAACACCTGCGCATGGTGCGTTTGTCGCGCGTGCTGCTGGCCGAGTTCGCAGCCTACAAACGCGCGCGTGGCCTGGCCGACATGTCCGACCTGGAAGCCTGCGGCCTCGTGCTGCTGCGCGACGCCACGCTGGCCGCCTGGGTGCAGGAGCGGCTCGACGCGCGCATTCAGCACGTGCTGATCGACGAATTCCAGGACACCAGCCCCTTGCAGTGGCACGCCTTGCACGCCTGGTTGTCGGCCTACGCCGGCGCTGGCGGCGGGGCAAGTGGGCAGCGGGCGCCGGGCGTGTTCATCGTCGGCGATCCGAAACAGAGCATCTACCGTTTCCGGCGCGCCGAGCCGCGTGTGTTCGCGGCCGCGCGCGCCTTCGTCGTCGAAGCGCTGGGCGGTGTGATGCTGGCCTGTGACCACACGCGGCGCAACTCGCCCGAGCTGTTGCGGGTGCTGAACTCGGTGTTCGAAGCCGCCACGCAGGCCGAGGAGTTCGAGGGCTTTCGTGCCCACACGACCGAACTTGCGGCCACCGTCGGCGCGGCCGTGTTCGTGCTGCCGCGGGTGCCACGCCCGCCGCGTGCTGCGAAGGCGGATGCCGGCACCGAGTGGCGAGACACGTTGACCACGCCGCGCCACGAACCCGAAGAAGTGCTGCGCGAACGCGAAGCCGCGCTCGTCGCGAAAGCGGTGCACACGCTCGTCGCCACGCAGCAGGCGCGGCCGGCCGAGATTTTCGTGCTGAGCCGCAAACGCCAGTCGCTGCGGCTCGTCGCCGCTGCGTTGCGTGCCGTGCACGTGCCTTACGCCGCGGCCGAAGACTTCGAACTGATGGCCGCGCCCGAAGCGCGCGACCTGGTCGCCGTGCTCGACTGCCTGGTCTCGCCGCAGCACAAACTCTCGCTCGCGCAGGCCTTGCGCAGCCCGCTGTTCGGCGCGAGCGACCATGATCTGGTGACACTCGCGCAGCATGCGGTCGCGGGCGACTGGTGGCGCTCGCTGATCAAGCTCGAGTCTCCGTCGCCTGCACTGGCCCGTGCGCGGGTCTTGCTGCAATGCTGGTCTGTCTCTGCGCAGACCTTGCCGCCGCACGACCTGCTCGACCACATCGTGGCTGAAGGCGACTTGCGCGAACGTGTGCTCGCGACCGTGCCCGCCGAGCAGCGGGTGGCCGCACTCGAAGCGATCGCTGCCGTGCTCGGCCAGGCCTTGCTGCTCGATGGCGGGCGTTACGCCACTCCCTGCAACTTCGTGCGTGCGCTCAAGCGGCGCGTGATCAACGTGGCCGCGCCGCTCCAGCCCGACTCGGTGCAGCTGCTCACGGTGCACGGCGCCAAGGGCCTGGAAGCGAAGGTCGTGTTCGTGATGGACGCCGATCCCGAACCCCAGAGCACTGAGACCGCCACGCTGCTGGTTGACTGGCCGGTCGATGCGGCGCGGCCGAGCGCCTGTGCTTTTGTTTACTCCGAGTCCGCGTGCCCGCCGTCGCTGGTGGCGTTGCTCGGCGCCGAGCGCGCGGCGCGCCAGCGCGAAGAATTGAACGGTCTCTACGTGGCGATGACACGCGCCAAGCAGCGGCTGGTGTTCAGCGCGACCCAGCCGCGTTACCAGCCACCGGGTCTGTCGTGGTGGCAGCGTGTCGAGCCGCTGGCCGAGCGCTGGCAGGCTGACGCGGGCGCGGCCGGCGTGGCACCCGCTGCGCCGCCAGCGCGCTTGCGTGTGCCGCCGCGCTGGCGCGGCGACGACACCTTGCTGCCGCCGCTGCCTGCCGATGCGCCGGCACGACCTGCCGATGCCGACACCGCCGCCACGCGGCTCGGCAAGGCGGTGCACCGCGTGCTCGAATGGGCGAGCCCAGGTTCGCCCGGGCAAATCGACTTCGACGGGCTGGCCCAGGCCGCCGCCGCCGAATTCGGCAGCGACACGGCCGAAGTCGCACGCCTCGCAGGCGTCATTCTGAACAGCGCCGACTGCGCACGATTCTTTACCGGCCCGGGCTTGCGCTGGGCCGGTAACGAGGTGCCGGTGAGCGCCGACGGCGAGCCGCTGCGGATCGACCGTCTGGTGCTGCTGGACGACGCCGGCGGCCCGGTCTGGTGGGTGCTCGACTACAAGCTGCAGCACGCGCCGCAGGAACTTGTCGCGCACCGCGAGCAGCTGCAGCGTTACGGCCGCGCGGTGCGGGCCGCGCAACCCGATGCGGCCGTGCGCTGCGTTTTCGTGACTGGTGCCGGGGCGGTCGTCGAGGTCGACTGACCCCGAGGTCGACACGCCCTCAATTGGGCGGTTTTGCCCGGCCTGATTGCCGGATCGCCGGCGCGGCTCTGCGCTCCAATCGTGCATCACATCCCCGCCACGATGGTCGCCAACGCCCTGCCTGCCCCTTCAACGAACCCGATTCGGTCGTTCGGCCGTTTTGCGCTGCGCCAGTTGCTGGCCAAAAGCGCGGCCACGATGGTGTGGCTGGCGTTCGACCCGCGCGCCGACCACGAGGTGATGCTGACGCTGCCGCGGGTGCAGCCAGCCGACGCCTACGCGCTCGAACTCTGGCTGCGCGACGCCCGCCTGGCGGCGCGGCTCGACCACCCGAACCTCGCCCCGGTTGCCGAAGTCGGCGTGCAGGACCACTGGCCCTTCATCGCGGTGGACCGCAGCCACGGCATCACCCTGGGCGAGTGGTTCGCCGCCCATCCCGGCCCGCAGCCGGCCGAGGTGGTGGGCTGGGCGCGTGACCTGCTGCAGGGCCTGGCGTTTGCCCATGAAGCCGGTGTGGCCCACCTGAACCCACAACTGCACAGCGTGTTGATCAACGAGCGCGGCGGGGTCTGCCTGATGGCGCTGGCGGCGGCCTGCGAAGTGGTCGAGACGCCCTTCGACGTGCCCCGTGCCCGCAGCAACGATCGTGGCATGGCGATGGACGCCAACCTGCTGCGCGAGCGCCGCGCTGCCGCCAGCCGCGACCTGCTCGCCTGTGGCGTGATGCTGCACCACCTGCTGACCGGCCAGCCGGTGCTCGACCAGCCCGACACCGCGCTCGTGATCAACCGCATGTCGCCGATCGGCCGCGAACTCGTGCGCCTGCCGTGGACCACACCGCTGCCGATCCCCGAAGCCCTGCGTGCCATCGCCAACCGCTGCACCGCCAGCCAGGAGCGGCTGCGTTACCAGAGCGCCCGCACGCTGCTCGGTGCCTTGAGCGGCTGGCTCGACGCCCAGGCCGACGAAGGTGGTGGCCCGCTCGAGCTCCTGCTCGACCGCCTGGGCACGGTCGGCCACCTGCCGGCGCTGCCAGGTCTGGCGGCGCGCGTGGCCCGTGTCACCAGACTGGAAAGCCAGCGCACCGACGAGATCGCCGACCAGGTGCTCGAAGACATGGCGCTCAGCTTTGAGCTGCTGCGTACGCTCAACTCGGCCCAGGTGCAGGGCACGCAGGTGCAGGGCAACGGCCCGGTGCTCACCTTGCGCCGCATCATTTCGCTGATCGGCGTGAACGGCGTGCGCCTGGCGGCCAACACCTTGCGTGCCTGGCCCGGGCCGCTGTCGGAACCGCACGCCGCCGCCTTGCAGACCACGCTCGACCGGGTGCGCCTGGCCGGTCACACGGCCCAGGCCCTGCGCCCGGCCGGTTACGACGCGCAAGTGGTGTTCTTGATCACCGCGCTGCAGAACCTCGGTCGGCTGATGCTGTGGTACCACTTCGCCGACGAAGCCGAGCAGATCCAGCAACTGATGACGCCCAGCCCCGCCGACCGCGCCGCTGGCACGCCGGAGCAACCCGGCCTGAGCCCGGACGTGGCGGCCTTCGCCGTGCTCGGCGTCGACATCGAGTCGCTCGGCACCGTCGTGGCGCGCCAGTGGGGCCTGGGCGACGACGTGATGCACATCGCGCGCCGCCTGCCGCCCGAGGCGCCGGTGCGCAAGCCTGACACCGACGCCGACGTGCTGCGCCTGACCGCCAGCGCCGCGAACGACGCGGTCGACGCCATCAGCATGCTGACCGGCCCGCGCGCGGTGGCCGCCATCGGCCAGGTGGCGCAGCGTTACGCCCGCGCGCTCGGCATCAACGCGCGCGACGTGTCCGACGCCTTGCAGGCCGCGCGTGAATCGGTGCGCCAGGGCACGCCCTTGCCACCGCCCAGGCGTGGCGACACGCTGACCGACGGCCTGGCCACGCCTGCCGTCGAACCCGACCCCGCCACCAGCGCCGAACCCGCACCTTCGTCCCGATGAAACTGGGCCGGTTCGACCTGAAGCGTGTTCTCGGCGAAGGCGCTCAAGCCACCGTGTGGCTGGGCTTCGACGCGCGCCTCGAACGTGAAGTGGCGGTCAAGCTGATGCGGGCCGAAGCGGCCGCTGCTCCGGCCGCCGTGAGCCAGTGGCTGCAGGAAGCGCGCAGCGTGAGCCGGCTCACGCACCCGAACATCGTGCCGGTGTTCGAGGCCGACCTGCACGAACACCAGCCTTACCTCGTGTTCGAGTACGTTCCCGGGCCGACGCTGGCGCAGCACCTCAAGGCCCGTGGCGCCTTGCCCGCCACCGAAGCGGTGGCCATGATGCTGGGCGTGCTCGACGCCTTGCACGCCGCCCCACGCCGCGGGCGTGGTGCACCGCGACTTGAAGCCGTCGAACATCCTCGTCGACGGGGCCGGGCGCGCGCGGGTGATGGACTTCGGCATCGCTGCGCGCCTGCACGACCCCGGCAACCTCGACCAGATCGTCGGCACGCCCGGCTACATGTCGCCCGAGGCGACCCAGGGTGGCCTGCCGACCGAAACCATGGACGTGTTCTCGGCCGGCGTGGTGCTGGTCGAGATGCTCAGCAGTGCGCGGCTGATCGCCGAGCGCGACCCCTACCGCGCGATGCATTTCGTCGCCGGCACCGACCTGAAACTGCCTGAAGGCTTGTCGTCGGAAGTGAACGACGCGCTGCGCGTGCTGCTGCGGCGCGCGCTCGAACGCGACCCGGCGCGGCGCTGGCCGAGCGCGGCCGCATTCCGCGACGCGCTGCAGGGCTGGCTGGCGCCGGCGCCGAACGTCGACGATGCCGACGATGCAGGTGGCAACAGCAACGCCACGCTCGACTTCCTGCTGCGCCGAATGCGCCACAAGAGCGACTTTCCGGCGCTGTCGGACTCGGTCGCGCGCATTCAGCGTGTCGCCAATTCCGAGAACCAGAGCGTGGGCAGCCTGGCCGGCGAGATCCTGAAAGACGTGGCGCTCACGAACAAGCTGCTGCGCCTGGTCAACACCGCGCACTTTTCGAGCGCGGGTGGCAGCGTCAGCACGGTCTCGCGCGCGGTGACGCTGATCGGCTTTGCCGGCATCCGCAACCTGGCGACGAGCCTGGTGCTGCTCGAGCACATGCACGACAAGGCGCACGCGAACCAGCTTAAAGAAGAGTTCCTGCGCGCGCTGATGGCCGGCATGCTGGCGAGCGAACTCGGCGGCGTGACACGCGACAGTGAAGAAGCGTTCATCGGCGCGATGTTCCAGAACCTCGGGCGTTTGCTGACGGAGTACTACTTCACTGAGGAAGCGCGCCAGGTGCGGGGCATCGTCGCCGGTGCCGGGCCGTCGCGGCCGGGTGCGGCACCGAGCGAAGAGGCGGCATCGCTGAGCGTGCTCGGCCTGAGCTTCGAAGCGCTCGGCCTCGGCGTGGCCAAATCCTGGGGCCTGCCCGACACGCTGCAGCGCTGCATGCGCCAGCCGCGCGGCGAACCGCCGACACGCGAGCCGCAAGACGC
>JAYVTD010000576.1:0-2152 GCA_043774765.1 Rhizobacter sp.
TGCCCTGCTCAAGATGGCCCTGACAGATCCCCGAATGCAAGCCGCCCTGGAGGCGGCCATGAACCAGGTCAAGGCGACTGTCACGTCGGCGGTCGATCGGGCGTCGGGCGCGTTGGGCGTGCAGGCGGTGTCGGCCACACGCACCGCGGAGCGCGAAGCGTTGATCGCAGCGCAGTTCGACCTGCGCCGCAACATCGGCAGCTTTCACCGCGTGGTCGGCGACGTGCTGCGCGAAAAGATCGATCGCCAGCTGACCCCGCGCGAGGCCGGCCGGCGCCCGCTGGCCGCCACCGACTGGCAGTCGCTCAGCCTGGTCGACGACAACGAAGTGGAAGAGCGCATGCACGCCGACCGCATCGCCCAGATGATCGGCCACGCCTGCGAAATCGAGCTGCAAGAGCTGGCGGCCTACATCGGCTCGCTGACACAAACCGGCCGTGCGGACCGGGAAAGCAACCCTCTGAGTGCTGAAACGCTGGGCGCTGCGGTCTACCGCGCGATCGAGGCCGCCTCGGGCGCGCACGAAACCCGCAAGGTCCTGGCGCGCGAACTCGGCCAGGCCGTGGCCAAGGCCATGCCCGAGTGTTACGCGCAGATCCTGGCGAGCCTGCAGGCGCAGGGTATCCAGCCGGTCGCGCTGACCGGGCGCACTGTCGATGGCCCGGGCAACCGCCTATTCGGTGTCAATTCGGGCTACGCCTCGCTGAACCCGACCCGCAGCCAGAGCGGTGAGCTCGACACCCTCTCGGGCACCGACTTCGATTCCGGCGCCGGCCGTTTGACGCGCCCAGCCCCGCCCATGCCCCCTTCACCCGGCAGCTCAGCGCGGCGGGCCTCAACACCTTCCGCTGGCCGCCCGACCGCACACGCCGATATTGCTTCGTCGCAGGCCGACGTTCAGCTGATGGCGCTGCTGCGCCGCCTCACCTCGCTCGCCAGCCGGCCCGGCGAGCTGGACGCGGCGGCTTCGCGCCACGCCGGCCGTTCGACTTACGCGCCCGTCGGCGGCTCGGCTTCGCACTCCAGCGGCAGCGGCAGCGGTGGCGGCGCCATGGGCGGCGGCGGGCGCGCGACCCGGCTCGACGCGCGCGGGGCGGTGTCGCCTTCCGACCCGGCCTACAACGACGGCCTCGCCGGCATGATGGCGGTGAACCTGATCCGGGCCCACCGCGAAGAGCTGGTGCAGGCCTCGACCGGCAAACTCGACCACATGGTGATCGACGTGGTCGGCAGCCTGTTCGACCAGATTCTCTCCGATACGCGCGTGCCGCCACAGATGGCGCGCCAGATCGCGCGCCTGCAGTTGCCGGTGTTGCGCGTGGCGCTGAACGATTCGAGCTTCTTCTCCTCAAGACGCCACCCGGTGCGGCGCTTCGTCAACCGCATCGCGTCGCTCGCCTGCGCCTTCGACGATTTCGACGCCGGCCCCGGCAAGCTGTTCCTGGCGCGCGTCAGCAGCCTGGTGCAGGAGATCGTCGACGGCGACTTCGACCAGATCACGATCTACACCGCCAAGCTCGCATCGCTCGAAGCCTTCATCGCCGAAGAAACCCACGGCGAAGTCGAAAAGACCGGCACGGTCGGCACGCTCGCCACCAAGGAGTCGGAGCTGCGCCTGCAGCAGCGTTACATGCTGCAGCTGCAGGCGGCGCTGGTGCCGCTGTCGATGCCGGCCTACCTGCGCGACTTTCTGGCCCAGGTGTGGAGCCAGGCGCTGGTGCTGGCCAACGCGCATGGCGGGCCCGACTCCGACCGCGCGGCGCGCTTCCGGCGTGTCGGCCGCGACCTGGTGATGAGCGTGCAGCCGAAGGGCTCGCCGGCGCTGCGCAAGAAGTTCCTGATGCAGCTGCCGCCGCTGATGAAAGACCTGAACGAAGGCATGCAGCTGGTCCGCTGGCCCGCGGCCGCGCAGCGCGATTTCTTCAGCCAGCTCCTGCCGGCGCACGCCGAGTCGCTGAAGGGCCAGGCCCTGTCCGAGCTCGACTACAACATGATGAGCAAGCAGCTCGAGGCTGTGTTCAACACGCCCGTGCCGCGGGCCGAAGCCCTGTCGCCGAACGACCCGGTGCCCGAGGTCGAACCCGCGGTCATCGCCCAGCGCTTCACGCCCGAAGAAGTGCAACAGGTCGGCCTGGTTCAGGAAAGTGCGGTC
>JAYVTD010000577.1:0-4219 GCA_043774765.1 Rhizobacter sp.
TCGGGCATCAAGACACCTGCGGATTTGAACGGCAAGAAGCTTGGCGCGCCGGTGTTCGACGCCGGCCGCAAGGCCTGGCCGATCTTCGCCAAGGCCAACAACGTGAGCAATGTGGCCTGGACTGCGATGGACCCGCCGCTGCGCGAAACCATGCTCGTGCGGGGTGACGTGGATGCGATCACCGGCTTCTCGTTCACCTCGCTGCTCAACATCGAAGCGCGCGGCGTGAAGGCCGAAGACGTGGTCGTGCTGCCCTACCCGGACTACGGCGTGAAGCTGTACGGCAACGCGATCATCACCTCGGAAGACTTCCTGAAGAAGAACCCCGAAGCGGTGAAGGCCTTCCTGCGCGCCTTCACCAAAGGCATGCGCGACGTGATCGCCGACCCGAAGGGCAGCATCGCGACCGTGAAGGCCCGTGACGGCATCATCGACGTGGCCCTGGAAGAGCGCCGCCTCAAGCTCGCGCTCGACGCCACCGTGCTCACGCCCGATGCGCGTGCCGAAGGTTTCGGCGAAGTGCTCGGCCCGCGCCTGAGCCTGATGGCAAGCCAGGTGTCAGACGCCTTCGCCACCAAGGAACGCGTGAAGCCCGAAGCGGTGTGGAACGGCAGCTTCCTGCCGAGTGCGGCCGAGCGCAACATCTTCGCTGCCGTGAAGAAGTGAAACGGCTGGCGCGTGCGGCCCGGCCGCGCGCGCCCGGTTTCACGTGCTCAGTGAAAGTCGGCCGACACCTGGAACATCAAGGCCGAGTTGCCCAGCAAGTTGACCTGCGCCGAGTACATCGGCGTGAACTGCCAGCCCACACTGAGCACCGCACCGGGCGAAAAGCCCTTGTAGTTGAGCGGCACCTTCTTGTCGTAGGGCGGTTTGTAGCCGTAAAGCAGCCCGGCCGTGACCTGCACGAACAACGGGTCGTGGCTCGTCAGCTTGTCGAAGCGCTGGCCAATGTAGAGGTAGGCGCTGGGCTGACCGAAAGAGTTGGTGAAAACGGTGCCACCGACGATGATCTTCTCGGCGTCCTGCTTTTCCAGACCGAGCATGTAGACGTGACGATGATCGGGGTTGCGTGAAAAGTGAAACGTGTAGGCCGAGCCCATCACACGCCAGATGTCGCCTGAGGGTGCGGCCTCCACGGCCGCCGTGGCCTGCGCGTGCACGTTGGCCGTGAACAACCCGATGACGACGAGCACAGGGGCAATGCGGAGCGGGGCAAAAAATTCCATGGGAGCGATTGTCGTCAGATTCGCAGCGCGCATCGGCCGTCACTGGCGAATGAGCGTGCGCTTGTGGCTGATTTGCGGCGTGGCCACAACGCTTGTCGGCTGCGCCTGGCTCGATGCCAAACAACGCGAGCTGGTGTTCCGCCCCACCCCCGGTCAGCCCGGCAACTTCGCAGGGCTGCGCGCGGGCGATCTGGCGTTCACGGTCGACGTGCCGGGCGCGGCCGCGGGCAGCACCGAACAGCTCCACATGTGGTGGCTGCCGAACGCCGATGCACAGGCCCCGACCCTGCTGTACCTGCACGGCACTTTTCGCAACCTGTACCAGAACCTGCCGAAGATCAACGCGCTGCGCGAAGCCGGCTTCGCGGTGCTCGCGGTCGACTACCGCGGCTGGGGCGACAGCACGCCCATCATCCCGTCGGAAGCGACGATCTACGCCGACGCGAACGTGGCCTGGGGCGAACTCGTGCGGCGCCAGGCCGACCCGCGCAAACGTGTGATCTACGGGCACTCGATGGGCAGCGGCGTGGCGGTTGACCTCGCGAGCCACAAACACGTGGGCACCGACTACGCCGCGCTCATTCTTGAGTCGAGCTTCCCGCGGCTGCCCGACGTGGCCAAGGCCGCAGGCGTGATCGGCACCATCGCCTCGTGGTTCGCGACGCAAGAGTTCGACTCAGCCACCAAGATCAAGGCGGTCGACGCGCCGATCCTGATGCTGCACGGCAGTGCCGACAAGACCGTGCCGGTCGAGCTCGGTCGGCGCCTGCGCGACGCCGCACCGAAGGGCACACGCTGGATCGAATTCGAAGCCGGCACGCACAGCCGGCTGCACAGCGACGTGCCGGCGCTCTACCAGCAGGCCTTGCGCACACTGATCGATCAAATTCGCTGACCACTTCAACCCACCCATGAAACCCTTTGTCGATTTCAAGAACGTCTGGCTCGCCTACAACGACGAGCTGCTGGCGAAGAACCAGTTCGCGGTCGAAGACATCTCGCTGCAGGTGAACGAAGGCGAATTCATCGCCATCGTCGGGCCCTCGGGCTGCGGCAAGTCGACCTTCATGAAGCTGACCACGGGGCTGAAGATGCCGAGCCGCGGCAGCATCCACATCAACGGCGACGCGGTGACGGGCCCGCTGAAAATCAGCGGCATGTCGTTCCAGGCGCCTTCCTTGCTGCCCTGGCGCAGCACGATCGACAACGTGCTGCTGCCTCTCGAGATCGTGGAGCCGCACCGTTCGCAGTTCAAGGCGCGGCGCGGCGAATACCGCGAGCGTGCCAGCAAGCTGCTGCAGACCGTGGGCCTTGGCGGCTATGAAGACAAGCTGCCGCACCAGCTCTCGGGCGGCATGCAACAACGCGCCTCGATCTGCCGCGCGCTGATCCACGAACCGCAGATGCTGCTGCTCGACGAGCCCTTCGGCGCGCTCGACGCTTTCACCCGCGAAGAGCTGTGGTGCACGCTGCGCGACCTGTGGAGCGCGCAGAAATTCAACGTCATCCTCGTCACGCACGACCTGCGCGAGAGTGTGTTCCTCGCCGACACGGTCTACGTGATGAGCCGCAGCCCGGGGCGTTTTATCGTCAAGCGAGAGATCGGCCTGGCACGGCCGCGCGATCTGGAGGTGACGTACACCGCAGAGTTCACCGACATCGTGCACGAGTTGCGCGGGCACATCGGCGCCCTTCGTTTGCAAAAGGACGGTAAAGCCGGAACGGCGGTGGCGCAATGAACGCCCGCACCACCGAACGCTGGGCGCCTGTCGTCACCGCCATCGTGCTGCTGATTCTCTGGCAGCTCGTCTGCACGATCTTCAGAATAGCCGACTTCATCTTCCCGAGCCCGATCACGATCGTGCAGGCGATGATCGAGTTCGCCGGGCCGATCGGCGAAGCGGCGTGGAAGACCTTCTGGGTCACGATGGTCGGCTTCGCGATCGCCATCGTCGTCGGCGTGCTGCTCGGCTTTCTGGTCGGCTCGTCGCGGCTGGCCTATGCGGCGATCTACCCGCTGCTCGTCGGCTTCAACGCGGTGCCCAAGGCCGCGATCGTGCCGATCCTGATCGTCTGGTTCGGCATCGGCATCGGGCCCGGCATCCTGACCGCATTCCTGATCTCTTTCTTCCCGATCACCGTCAACATCGCCACCGGTCTGGCCACGCTGGAGCCCGAGCTCGAAGACGTGCTGCGCGTGCTCGGCGCCAAACGCTGGGACGTGTTGATCAAAGTCGGCCTGCCACGCTCCATGCCCTACTTCTACGGCTCGCTGAAGATCGCGATCACGCTCGCTTTCGTCGGCACCGTGCTCGCCGAGATGACGGCCGGCGACTCGGGCATCGGCTACCTGATGCAGACCGCAGGCTCGCAGCAGCGCATGCCGCTCGCCTTCGCCGGGCTGGTGGTGATCGGCGTGATGGCGATGGCGATGTACGAGCTGTTCTCGCTGATCGAAAAGCGCACGACGGGGTGGGCGCATCGGGGGACGCAGGGTGATTGATATCGCGTTCGGGAGTGGGGGCGGCAAAGGCGCGTGCGGGCAGGCTGCAGCGCTTCGCTGGAGCGGTCGGCGCGTTGCGCCGACTGCCCTGCGCTGCTCGGTCTCGCGGCCTGTCGCCGAACTCACTGCGCTCACTTCGTTCGCTGCGTTCAAACAGGCGGCGACAAGTCAGTTGACAAAGCGCGCTGCGCGCGCGGCCACGAGCCCTGCGCTGCTCGGCGCTCCAGAGGCGCGCCGCAACCTGCCCGCACGCGCCTTTGCTGCAACCCCTTTGCGTTCTCCACGAAAAGCCGCAACGGTGCCTGAGCGGCAGGCGGTATCCGGCGGGGGCGATTTCTGTGGCGACGAGGAGCGCAGGTTCGAGGTCGGCGCGCGCAGCGCGCTTTGTCAACTGACTTGCCGCAGCTGTTTGAGTGCAGTGAGCGCAGCGAACGAAGCGAGTTCTGCGGCACGACCTTGGACCGAGCACCACAGTGCAGTCGATGCGCAG
>JAYVTD010000578.1:0-5277 GCA_043774765.1 Rhizobacter sp.
TGCTCAACAACATGATCATCGAGGCGCACACCGACGGTGTGTCCGACATCCACATCGAGAGTTACCCCGGCCGCGAGAAGATCCGCGTGCGCTTTCGCAAGGACGGGCAGATGCGCACCTACCTGGAGCTGCCCTCGAACTACCGCAGCGCATTGATCGCGCGGGTCAAGATCATGTGCGACCTCGACATCGCCGAACGCCGCAAGCCGCAAGACGGCAAGATCAACTTCGCCAAGTTCTCGTCCCAGCACAAGCTCGAACTGCGCGTGGCCACGATCCCGACCAACAACGGGCTCGAAGACGTGGTGATGCGGATACTGGCTTCCGCAAAGCCGCTGCCGCTCGACCGGCTCGGCTTGTCAGGCAACAACCTCGCGTGGCTGAAGCAGGCGATCGAGCGGCCCTATGGCCTGGTGCTGTGCGTGGGGCCGACCGGCTCGGGCAAGACGACCACCTTGCACTCGGCGCTGAGCCACATCAACGTGCCCGAGCGCAAGATCTGGACCGCCGAAGACCCGGTCGAAATCACCCAGCCCGGGCTGCGCCAGGTGCAGGTGAACCCGAAGATCGACTGGACCTTCGCGAAGGCACTGCGCGCGTTTTTGCGCGCCGACCCCGACGTGATCATGGTCGGCGAAATACGCGACTCCGAGACCGCCGGCATGGCGGTGGAAGCGTCGTTGACCGGCCACCTCGTGATGAGCACGCTGCACACCAACAGCGCGCCCGAGACCGTGACGCGGCTGCTCGACATGGGCCTGGACCCGTTCAACTTCGGCGATTCGCTGCTCGCGGTGCTGGCGCAGCGCCTGGTGCGCCGCCTGTGCATCGAGTGCCGCACCAGCCGGCCGGCGAGCAGCGAAGAGATCGACGAACTGCTGAACGACTACATGCACGCCTTCGGCGCCGAAGCGCCGGTGAGCCGCGAGTCGGTGCTGCAGGGCTGGGTCAAGAACAACAGCCGCGACGGCCGCCTGATGTGGCACACGAGCGCCGGTTGCAAGACCTGCAGCGAGACCGGCTTCAAGGGCCGCGCCGGCCTGCACGAGATGATGGTGGTCTCGCGCGAGCTGCGCCACCTGATCCAGACCGGCGCGCGCGCCGAAGTGCTGCAGCACAGCGCGGTGGCAAGCGGCATGCGCACCCTGCGCCACGACGGCATCGACAAGGTGCTGGCGGGTGTCACCACGATCGAGGAAGTGCGGGCGACCAGCAACGCGTGATCTGGCGGCGCATTCGACTGCATGTTGGGGGGATGTGCGCGGGGCCGAAACGTCGTTCAATCGCCGCACCCGTCCGCTCGGCCGGGCTCGACCAGCAGGAGTACAGCGTGGCAAGAATCCTAAGAAGTGGCGATCAGGGCGCCGACGTGCGCGCGGTGCAGGACGTGCTGAACTTCCAGATCCGCCGGCTCGAGCCGCTGGTGGTCGATGGCCGGTTCGGGGCGAAGACACTGGCCCGGGTGGCAGAGTTTCAGCGCGCCAATCGCCTCGCAGCCGATGGCATCGTCGGCCCGGTGACCGTTGGCCGAATGTTCCAGACCGAACAGCTGCCGGTGGTGCTGCGCCTCGCACCCAACGCGTCGGCGTCGGCTTCGGGGCTGCAGGCGCCGCGGCTGATCCCGCCGCTGACCCTTCCCGGGCTGCCACCGGGCCGGCCGGTGTTGCCGGCGCTCAGCCCGATCCAGCTGTTCCCGTCCGGCACAGCGCGGCTGCCGCCGCTCACCGCGCAAGGGCAGTTGCTGACGCTGTTGCTCACCGTGCCGGTGCGCAATGACCCGCTGGACCCGACGCTGCGCAGCCAGCAGCAGGTGCTGCAACTGCTGCAGTCGCTGCCGCCCAACTTCCCGTTCCGCGCCACCATCATCGGTGCGGCGCCGCAACCCGCGAAGATCGACGGCACGCTCGACAAAGGCTTCAAGTGGGGCGTGGACCCGGTCTTCGACCTGAACAAGGTCGCCGCACCCGCTGAGTTCGCGGTCGGCCTGCAAGGCAATGCGCGCTACACGCTTCAGCTGGTGCCCAGTGGCCCCGGCGGCCTGAAGATCGGCTGGTTCGTCGGCGGCGACTTCAAGGCCACGATCGACTACACCAGCAGTCAGGCCACGTCGCGGCCGCTGTTCCAGTTCCAGGGCACCGTCACCACCGGGCTCGGCGGCTTTTTCTAGGCACACGCCCGCTTGCACCTGAAGGGGCGCGGCCTTTCCGCGGCCGATCCAAGGCGTGGCCGATCGTCATCTGGCCGCCGCTGAGGCCCGCCCAGCGGCTTCTCTAGAATCGCAGCCCAACGACGCCGCTTCGTGCGTCGAGGAGCCCGCCGTGGACTTGAAGCTGCCCATCATCATTCACGACGAACTCACCGAGTCCGTCATCCAGTCCACCGGCATGCTCGACCTGGCCAGCGGCGAGATCCGCAACGTGGTCCATGAAGACTATGACAAGGAAGCGCTCGGCCTGCCGGCCGAGGACGAGAGTTACGAGTTCACCTCGGGCACGCTGAGCAACGGCACCAAAGACGTGGAATTCCGCGTCGAGGTCGACATCATGTCGGGCACCTATTCGGTCACCGCAAGCGAACTGCTCGAGCTGAAAGGCCGCGCGGCCAAGCTGTTCACGGCCGCACCCGGCGCGCCAGCGCCGACGATCGAACGCAAGACCCGCTGACCCCACGCGCCGGCGGCCAACGCGCGTTGCGCTAAGGTCGCCCCATGTTTCCCGGCCTCACCACCGCCTACTGGCTGACGCTGCACGGCCTGGCCACGGTCGTGGCGATCCTGCTCTACGTCATCGCCTCGCACGTGCTGCACCAGCGCCGCCACCCGAGTGCAGCGATCGCGTGGGTGCTGTTCATTCTGCTGATGCCCTATGTGGCGCTGCCGGCCTTTCTGACCTTCGGCTCGCGCAAGCAGGCGCGCCCGCGCAACCGCGCGGCGCTCATGGCGCCCGACCCGGCCGCACCCGCAGCGCAAGGCTCGTGGGCGATTCAGACCGCCGCCGCGCTCGGCCAGCCCGCGCCCGCCGCGTACCACGCGCTGCACCTGCACGCCGACGGCTGCGAGGCGCTCGCCGCGCTCTGGCAGGTGATCGATGGCGCCGCGCATTCGATCGATGTGTGCACCTTCATCCTCGGCGACGACCCGCTCGGCGCGCAGGTCATCGAGCGCCTGTGCGTGAAAGCGCGGGCCGGCGTCAAGGTGCGCCTGATGCTCGACGGCCTGGGCCGGCTGATGGGCGGGCGGCCCGACCTGAAACCTCTGCGCGACTGCGGCGGCGAGGTCACACTGTTCGTACCGCCGCTGCACTCTCCTCTGAAGGGCCGCACCAACCTGCGCGACCACCGCAAGCTGCTGATCGCCGATGCTGCATTCGATTCACGCCGCCTCTGGAGCGGCGGGCGCAACCTGGCCAGCGTGTACTTCGAAGGCACGCCCGGCAAGGCGCCGTGGCACGACCTGAGCTTCGACGTGTGCGGACCGCTGGTACAACAGACGAGCACCTTGTTTGAACACGACTGGGCGTTTGCGAACGGGCGCAAAGCGGCGGCCGAAGCCACACTGCCGGCGGACAGCGCGACGCCGCCCACCCGGTGTGCACAACTCGTCGCCTCGGGCCCGGACCAGGTCGACGACACGGTGCACGCGCTGCTTGTCACCGCGGCCTACCGCGCGCGCAGCCGCATCCAGCTCGTCACGCCCTACTTCGTGCCCGACGCGTCGCTGCTGATGGCGCTGTGCCTGGCGGCGCGGCGTGGTGTGGAGGTCGACCTGCTGCTGCCTGCACGCTCGAACCACCGTTTGTCGGACGTGGCGCGGCGCCGCGCGCTGCGGGCCCTGAACGAAGCCGGCGCGCGCCTTTGGCTCACGCCGCACATGCAGCACGCCAAGCTCGCCGTGGTGGACGACGTGGTCGCGCTCACCGGCTCGACCAATCTCGACAGCCGCAGCCTGTTCCTGAACTACGAGCTGATGTTCGCGTTTCACGATGTCGATGCCATCTCGGCGTGCGCCGAATGGTTCGAGCGTGAGCGACTGCTGGCCACACGGCACGAACCGTCGAAAGCCGGTCTGCTGAGCGACCTCGCCGAGGGTCTGGTGCTGTGGGTCGGGTTTCAGCTCTGAGCTTGTTTCTCGGCGCCGAACGTGCGCACCGCGGGCACCGACGACCCTTCCTTCTTCTGCATCAGGGCGATGCCGTTTTTTACCGCGATGATCTCGGCGACGATAGCCACAGCGATCTCGGCGGGCGTCTTCGACCCGATGTCGAGACCGATCGGCCCGTGCAGCCGGTCGATCTCGGCCGCTGACAGGTCGAACAGCTTGAGCCGCTCGCGCCGGTTCGCGGTGTTGCCACGCGAACCGAGCGCGCCGATGTAGAAGGCCGGCGACTTGAGCGCTTCGAGCAACACCAGGTCGTCGAGTTTCGGGTCGTGGGTGACGGCCACCACCGCGCAGTGCGGGTCGAGCTGCAGTTCGAGCACCAGGTCGTCGGGCATGGCCTTGCTGAAGGTGGTGTTGGGCACGTCCCAGGTCAGGTTGTATTCCTCGCGTGGGTCGCAGCAGATCACTTCGAAGTCGAGCGCCACGGCCATCTGCGCGACCACGCGCGAGAGCTGCCCGGCGCCGATGATCAGCAGCCGCCAGCGCGGCCCGAAGAGCGCGGTCAGGCTGCTGCCGTCGAACTGGAACACGTCGCCGCGCGAGGCAGCGCTGATGGCCACCTCGCCCGTCGCCAAGGTCATGCGCCGCGCCACCAGCTCGTGCCGCGCTGTGCGCGCCAGCACCTCGTCGATCCAGGCCACGCTTTGCAGCGGCTCCTGCACCAGCCGCAGGTTGCCGCCGCAGGGCAGGCCGAAACGCGCCGCTTCTTCCTTGGTGACGCCGTAGGTGATAAGCGACGGCGTGGCCACCCGTTCGCCGTGGCGCAGCCGGTCGATCAGGTCGTCTTCGACGCAGCCGCCCGAGACCGAGCCGGCCACCAGCCCGTCGCCGCGCAGGCACAGCAGCGCGCCGGGCGGGCGCGGCGCCGAGCCCCAGGTTTCGATCACGGTGACGAGCCACACCTTGTGGCCCTCGTTGAACCAGTCGCGGGCCTGGCCCAGCACCTGAAGGTCGAGACTGTCCATGTCAGTTCCCCTTACTTGCGGATCACGAAGTAGAGCACTGCGAGCACGACCACGGCGCCGATCAGCCACCAGACCTTGCCGATGCCGGTGTCGGCCGGTGCGACCACGACCAGTGCCGTGCCCGCCTCGGTAGCAGGCGCGTTGGCGGCCTGCAGG
>JAYVTD010000579.1:0-7164 GCA_043774765.1 Rhizobacter sp.
TTCGGTCGAACTGACCGGCGCTTATGACCTCTCGCGCAGCGGGCGATATTCGATCACCTATGCGAGCCGCGGCAAACATGGCGACGCGGTGGCGCTCGCGTCGGAGCCGATGTACCTCTGGCTCGAAGGCCGCAGCGGCAAGTCGTCCCTGGCTGCTGCAGCGCCGGCGCCGGCACCGGCCGCCGCAAGCCTCTCTTACACCGGTAACTGCTCGGCGTCCCAACAGTCGACGCTGGCAGGCGCGGTCGCGGCGGCCACCAGCTACGCCACCCTCGCCACCACCTACCTCAGTGGCGCAGCCTCGGCGACGCCACGCTACACGACCTGGTTCGGCACGTATTCGAGCGCCGGCTGGAACACGGCCAAGACCCACTTCGCGGCCGAACAGAGCGCGTTCACGACCCAGGCGTTGACGCTCGATTGCCAATGCAAAAAGAAGAACGTCTACGCCTACGTGTACCCGACCCAGCCGTACAAGATCTACGTCTGCGGCGCGTTCTGGGCCGCACCGATGACAGGCACCGACTCAAAAGCGGGCACCCTGGTGCATGAGATGTCGCACTTCAACGTGGTCGCCAGCACCGACGACTGGGCTTACGGCCAGACGGCGGCCAAGGCCCTGGCGATTTCCGACCCGACCAAGGCGCTCGACAACGCCGACAGCCACGAGTATTTCGCCGAGAACACGCCGGCGCTGCCTTGAGTCTGGGAACCGCGCGGGCGGCCGGTGTTCGCCTCGGTGCCGGGCGCCTCGCGGGCTGCATTGCGCTCATGGCTTCGCTGACGACGGCAGTCGCCTCGACCGGCGAGCCGCTGCGCTGCGTGCTGCAAGCGCCGGCGCGTGTGCTGGTGGGGGCACCGGTACCGCTTCGTTTTGTCGTCACGAATCAAGGCCGTCAGGCCTTGAGCCTGCTCGAATGGAACACGCCGTTCGAAGGCTGGTTCGGTGCCTACGTCGAGGTCACGCGCGACGGGCTCGCCTTGCCCTACCGCGGCCCGATGCTCAAGCGCGGCGAACCGTCGGCCGACGAGTACCTGCGTTTCAGTGCGGGCCAGACACGCCGCGCGAGCGTCGATCTGTCCCTGCCGTTCGACCTCTCGCAAGCGGGCCTTTACCGGGTCCAGCCACGCATCACGCTGCACGACGTGGCGAGTGTGCAGGCGCCGCCACGCACGCGCGCGCAGCACGCGGCGCGAGCGCTCGTGTGCAATGCGGTCGAGCTGCGCGTGGTGCCGGCGACCGGCCGGCCGCCCTGAACCCTCACGATGGGCGAAAATGGCGCGATGACTCAAGACACGCTCGTTTCCCCATCCACCCGTCGGGCCGGCGCGGCCCCGAAGATCGGCTTCGTCTCGCTCGGCTGCCCGAAAGCGCTGACCGATTCCGAGCTGATCCTCACCCAGCTGCGCGCCGAGGGCTACGACACCTCGAAGACCTTTGCCGGTGCCGACCTCGTCATCGTCAACACCTGCGGCTTCATCGACGATGCGGTGAAAGAAAGCCTCGACACCATCGGCGAAGCGCTGGCCGAAAACGGCAAGGTGATCGTCACCGGCTGCCTCGGCGCGAAGGCGGGCGAGGGCGGAGGCAACCTGGTGCGGCAGATGCACCCGAGCGTGCTCGCCGTGACCGGCCCCCACGCCACCCACGAAGTGATGGACGCGGTGCACCGGCACAGCCCGAAACCGCACGACCCGTTCATCGACCTCGTGCCGGCGCAGGGTGTGAAACTCACGCCGCGCCACTACGCCTACCTGAAGATCAGCGAAGGCTGCAACCACCGCTGCTCGTTCTGCATCATTCCGAGCATGCGCGGCGATCTGGTGTCGCGGCCGATCGGCGACGTGCTCGGCGAAGCGCAGCGCCTGTTCGAAGCCGGCGTGAAAGAGCTGCTCGTGATCAGCCAGGACACGAGCGCCTACGGTGTCGACCTGAAGTTCCGCACCGGCTTCTGGGACGGCCGCCCGGTCAAGACCCACATGACCGACCTGTGCGAAAAGCTCGCACAGATCGCGGCGGCTCATGGCGCGTGGGTTCGTCTGCACTACGTCTACCCGTATCCGCACGTCGACGCGATCCTGCCGCTGATGGCGAGCGGCGGCATCCTGCCGTACCTCGACGTGCCGTTCCAGCACTCGCACCCCGACGTGCTCAAGCGAATGAAGCGGCCTGCGAGTGGCGAGAGGAACCTGGAGCGCCTGCAGCGCTGGCGCGAAGCCTGCCCCGAGCTCGTGATCCGCAGCACCTTCATCGCCGGCTTTCCGGGAGAGACTGAAGGCCAGTTCGAGCACCTGCTCGGTTTCATGCTGGAAGCGCAGATCGACCGCGCCGGCTGCTTCGCGTATTCGGCCGTGAGCGGCGCGACCGCGAACGATCTGCCCGGCATGCTGCCGATCGAAGTTCGCGAAGAGCGGCGCGCACGCTTCATGGCGGTGGCCGAAGCGGTGTCGGCGGCCAAGCTGCAGCGCCGTGTCGGTGCCACGATGCAGGTGCTGATCGACTCGGCGCCGGCGCTCGGCCGCAAGGGGGGTGTGGGCCGCTCCTATGCCGACGCGCCCGAGATCGACGGCAACGTAAAACTGCTGCCGCCCGAGAAAGCCTCGAAGACCCTGAAGGTCGGCGAGTTCACGCGCGTGAAGATCGTCGGCACGCAAGGCCACGACCTGGTCGGCCAACCGGTGTGAGCCGCGCATGAGCGACCCCAAGAGCGACCCCAAGACCACCGGCCTGATCCACCACCCGTACCAGCCACCCGCCGGTTTCGACGCGCCGCAGCCCGGTGTGTTCAAGGCTTCGACCGTGATCTTCGCGAGCGTGGCCGCGATGCGCGCGCGCAACTGGCGCGAGAAGGCCGGCTACACCTATGGGCTGCATGGCACGCCCACCACGTTCACGTTGGAGGAGCGCATCGCCTCGCTCGAAGGCGCGACGCACTGCGTGCTGGTGCCGAGCGGCCTCGCGGCGATCACACTGGTCGACGCGGCCTTGCTTCAGGCGGGCGACGAGGTGCTGATCCCCGACAACGCCTACAACCCCGGCAAGGAGCTGGCGCGCCACGAGCTGGCGCGCTGGGGCGTGAAACACCGGCTCTACGATCCCTCCCAGCCCGAAGCGCTGGTCGCGATGCTGACGCCGGCGAGCAAGCTGGTGTGGGTCGAAGCGCCCGGCTCGGTGACGATGGAGTTTCCCGACCTGCCGGCGCTGGTGCGCGCCGCGCGTTCGGAGGGCGCGGTCGTCGCGCTCGACAACACCTGGGGCGCCGGCCTCGCGTTCAATGCGTTCGACCTGGGTGAAGGCCTTGGTGCCGACGTATCGATCCACGCACTGACGAAGTACCCGTCGGGGGGCGGCGACATCCTGATGGGATCGGTGACGACACGCGACCCGGCCCTGCACCTGAAGCTCAACGGCGCGCACATGCGCATGGGCTGGGGCGTGTCGGCGAACGACGCGGAGACGGTGTTGCGTTCGCTGCCCTCGCTGGCGCTGCGTTACGCTGCGCAAGATGTGGCCGGGCGCCTACTTGCGCGCTGGTGGGCGCAGCGGCCCGAGGTGACGCAAGTGCTGCACCCTGCGTTGCCCGGCTCGCCGGGCCACGAATACTGGGCGCGTCTGTGCACCCAGGCTGCGGGCTTGTTCTCGGTGGTCTTCGACGAGCGTTACAGCACGGCCCAGGTCGATGCTTTCGTTGACTCGCTCAAGCTCTTCAAGATCGGCTTTTCGTGGGCCGGACCGGTGAGCCTGGTCGTGCCTTACGACCTTGCGATGCTGCGGCCGGGTGCGGCCAAGCGCGGCACGCTGGTGCGTTTTTCGCTCGGGCTCGAAGCGGTGGAAGACCTGATCGCGGATTCGGAACAGGCCCTGGCTGCGCTGACTCGCTGAACTTCGAACGCGCTCAAGCGCGCTCGCGCAAGTGCATCTGCAAGCCCACCGGCGTCATCGTGAACGACATCAACTCAGTGGCTTCTGCGCCCGTCGGCGTGGCCACCGATTCGATGTCGAAGTGGGCCAGCAGCATGGCGGCGGCCATCTTGATCTCGAGCAGCGCCAGGTAACGCCCCGGGCACACCCGCGGGCCGGCGCCGAAGGGAATCGACACCCGCTTGGCCGAGTTCGCGGCCTCGCCCGGTGCGCCGGTGGCGAGCCAGCGTTGCGGCTCGAAGGCCTCGGCGTTCGGAAAGTAGCGCTCGTCCATCGTGTCGCCGCGCATCACGCACCAGACCATGGTGCCGGCCGGAATGCGGATGTCTGCGATGGTGGTCTCGCGCAACGCCTCGGTCACCTGGAACGGTGCCACCGGCTTCAGTCGCATGGTCTCGTGCGCGCAGGCTTCGAGGAAGTCGAGCGAGGCCATCTGCTCGGGTGTGAACCCGGCAGCGTCTGGCGCGAGGCTGCGCACTTCGGCCTGGGCGCGCTGCAGCGCTTCGGGGTTGCGCTGCAGCAGGTAGATCATCCACGCGAGCGTGTTCGCAGTGGTGTCTTCGCCGGCAAGCAGCATCGTCATCACATTGCCGGCAACTTCGGCATCGCTGACCACCGCGGCCTCGCCCGCGTTGGCCGAAACGATCATCGCTTCGAGCAGGTTCGGCGGGTGCTCGCGCCGCGCCGGGTCGGCCTGCAGCCGCGCCCGGGCTTCCTTGATGAAGACGTCGATCTGCACGTTCACCGCTTCGATGCTGCGCGCCAGTTCGCGGTCGGCCGTGCTGCGCACATAGCGCCAGGTCGGGAAGAAGGAGAACAGGCGCTTGAAGAACGCCGGGAAGATCTTGTCGAGGTGGCGCTGGATCACATCGGCGTCAGACTCGAGCGTGTTGATGTCGGTGCCGAAGGCCAGGCCCGCGATCGCGTCGACGGTGAAGCGCATCAGGTCGGCCTGCAGGTCGATCGCGCTGCCGGTGCGCGCCGCTGTTTGCCAGCGCCCGCGCAGCCGCTGCGTGACCTTCAGCAGCGACGGAAAGTAGGCCTTCACGTGGGTCGGGTCGAAGCCCGCCATCACCATCCGGCGCTGGCGTTTCCAGGCGTCGCCGTTGGCGCCGAAGACGCCGGGCTTCAGGCCCATCTCGGTGCCGATCGCCTCGAGCAGGCGGGTGCGCCGAAAGCCCTCGGGCCGGTCACGCAACACGGCATGCAGTGCTTCGTGGTCGGCCACGGCCAGCAGTTGCCGCCCGCCCAGGCTGAAGCGGAAATACGGTCCGTGCTCCCGGCTCCAGCGCTCCACATCCTGGTGGATCGCGCTGCGCTTGACCTGAAACAGGTTGCCCAGCACCGGCAGGCCGCGCGGGCCGGGCAGGTCGGCGATTTCGCGCAACCGCTGCACAGGGGCGAGGGTGGGCGATTCGGCCTGCATGCGCGCTCCTTCGCTCACTCTTTGCTCGGCTTGGAAGAAACCTTGTGCCGCATCAGCCGGCCCTTCTCTCTTTCCCAGTCGCGCTTCTTCTCGGTGTTGCGCTTGTCGTGTTCGGCCTTGCCCTTGGCCAGCGCGATCTCGGCCTTCACGAGCCCGCCCTTGTAGTGCAGGTTCATCGGCACGAGCGTGAAGCCTTTCTGCTCGACTTTGCCGATCAGCCGCTTGATCTCTTCCTTGTGCATCAGCAGCTTCTTGGTGCGGTCGGCTTCGGGGCTGATGTGGGTCGATGCACTGCGCAGCGCGTTGATGCGGCAGCCGATCAGGTAGAGCTCGCCACCCCTGATCACCACGTAGCCGTCGGTCAGCTGCACCTGGCCGGCACGAACGGCCTTGATCTCCCAGCCTTGCAGCACCATGCCTGCCTCGTGGCGTTCTTCGATGTGATAGTCAAAATTGGCGCGACGGTTTTCGGCGATGGACATGAAGGTTCAAATGGGGGCGAAGTGCGCCTCTACAATTTCTGCATTGTATGAAGCACGTCAAGAAGTCGGTATTGCTGTGGTACTCGCCGCGCGAGATGTACACGCTGGTGACCGCGGTCGAAGACTACCCGCGCTTTCTGCCATGGTGCGAACGGGCCGAGGTTCTGGAACGGCACGAGACGGGCGCGACGGCGCGCCTGCACCTGGCCTACCTCGGCGTGCGGCAGTCGTTCACGACGCGCAACGTTCATGTGGACGGCGCCAGCGTCGAGCTGCAACTGGTCGACGGGCCGTTCTCGGAACTGGCGGGCACCTGGCGTTTCGTGCCCTTGCCTGCGGGCGAAGGGCCGCAGGCCAAAGGCTGCAAGGTCGAGTTCGATCTGCGCTACACCTTCGCCAATGCCGCGCTCGAAGCGGTGGTGAGCCCGGTTTTCGACCGCATCGCCAACACCTTCGTCGAGTCGTTCGTCAAACGGGCCGAGCAGGTCCATGGACCGCGCTGAGGTGTTGTCGGTGACGGTCGCCTACAGCCCGCGCGCGGGCGAAGTCGACGAGGTGCTGTTGTCGCTTCCGGAAGGCGCCACGGTGGCCGATGCGCTGCGCGAGAGTGGCATGTCCATCCGGCACAACACCAGCGGACTCGGCGTCGGGGTGTGGGGCGTGCTGGTGGCGCCGGGCAATCGCCTGCGCGACCGCGACCGTGTGGAGCTCTACCGACCCTTGCTGGTCGACCCGAAAGAAGCCCGCCGCTTGCGCCAGCAGCAGCAGCAGCGCGGCCAGCTCAAACGCTGAGCCTGCGGCTTATTTGCCGCAGTTCTGCGCGATCATGTCGCGGGCGCGCTTGCTCTCGGAGGCGCGGGCGCTGTCGTCCATCACGATGCGCTCGCCCTTTTCGTTCATCTGCGCCAGCCGCACGCCGCTGTCGAGGGTGCGCAACTGCGACTGGGCACGGGTGCAGTTGTCGGCCTTGGCGGCGGCAACACGCGTCTCTTCGGCCTTCTCTTCGGCCTTTTTCTTGGCGTTGGCTTCTTCTTCGGTCTTCTTGCGCTTGGCTTCCAGCTCGGAATCGACCGTTTTAGGCGCCAGGCCTGGTGCACCCGAGGCTGCCGCTGAGGCGGCTGCCACCGGCGCGATGCCCTTGCGTGCGGTGGTGGAAGGGCGCTGCAGGATGTCGGCTTCGGCCACACCCAGCGGCGGCGGCAGGTCGCTGTACTGCACGCCGTTCTTGTCGCGCCACTTCCATTGGGCCGACGCCGGCAGCGCCAGTGTCGAGCCCAGCAGGGCGGCAAGCACAACAACACTCCATCGCGACATGGCGTTCAACCGGCAAATTC
>JAYVTD010000580.1:0-2961 GCA_043774765.1 Rhizobacter sp.
TAGCACATCTGATGCAGTTGTCGGGTGTCAGCGCTTTGCGCGCCGCTGCGGCACCAACCGATACATTGCACCTACGCACTCACCACGACAAGCCATGACCGTCACCCAGGAACACATCACCGCCGCCGCCTTGCGCGTTGCGCCGCACGTGCGCACCACGCCGTTGTGGGTGCTGACCAGCGTGTCGCTCGGGCTGCCGGCCGGCACGCCCGAGTTCGAGATCTGGCTCAAGCTGGAGCAGTTGCAGTTGTCGGGCAGCTTCAAGGCCCGCGGCATGTTCAACCGGTTGCTCTCGAACCCGATTCCCGCGGCTGGCGTGATCGCCGCGTCGGGCGGCAACGCCGGTATCGCCACCGCCGTGGCGGCGCGCGCGCTCGGCGTGCCGGCCGAGATTTACGTTCCGGGCGTGATCAGCGCCGCCAAGCGCGAGCGCCTGGCCACGCTCGGCGCCAGCGTGGTGATCGCCGGTGACGCTTACGCCGACGCGCTCGCCGCCTGCGAAGCGCGCCAGCGCGAGACCGGCGCGTTGATGACCCATGCGTACGACCAGCCCGAAGTGGTGGCCGGCGCGGGCACGCTGGCGCGCGAGATCGAAGCGCAACAAGGCACGCCCGACACGGTGCTGGTGAGCGTGGGCGGCGGCGGGCTCGTCGCCGGCATCGCCGCCTGGTTCGCGGGCCGCAGCCGGGTGGTCGCGCTCGAACCCGAACTGGCGCCGACCTTGTTCGCTGCCCGCGCCGCCGGCACGCCAGTGGACGTGGCGGTCGGCGGCATCGCCGCCGATTCGCTCGGCGCGCGCCGCATCGGCCAGATCGCGTGGGGCATCACGCAGCGGCACGTCGCGGAATCTCTGCTGCTGAGCGACGACGCGATTCGCGAAGCCCAGCGCTGGATGTGGAAGGAGCTCAAGCTCGCCGTGGAGCCCGCCGCGGCGCTGCCACTGGCCGCATTGCGAAGCGGTGCGGTCCGGCCGCTGGCGGGCGACCGGGTCTGCCTGATCGTCTGCGGCGCGAACCTCGACCCGGCCACGCTGGCCTGAGAAGCTGGAGGCGCCCGTGCGCAAGCTGAACATCCTGATCCTCGGTGGCGGTGTCTTTCTCGGCGCCGCCGCATTGCAATCGGCCGTGTCGCGCGGCCACGCGGTCACGGTGTTCAACCGGGGCCGCGCGCGCAGCGTGTGGCCCGCTGGCGTGCAGGTACTGAGCGGCGACCGCAGCACGGATCTCGGCGCGCTGTCGGGGCGCCACTGGGATGCGGTGATCGACACCTGCGGCTACGTGCCTGCCGACGTGCAGGCGAGTGCCGAAGCGCTGCGTGCCTGCGACTGTTATCTGTTCGTCTCCAGCATCTCGGTCTACGCCACGACGACGCAGGTGCCGGTGCAAGAGACCGACCCGCTCGCACGCTTCGACCAACTCGCCCGCGACGACCGCAACCTCGAACACTACGGCCCGCAGAAAGCGGCCTGCGAAGCCGAGGTGCAGCGGGTGTTCGGCGACCGATCGCTGATCGTGCGGCCGGGCCTGATCGTCGGGCCCGGCGACCGCAGCGGGCGATTCAGCCACTGGCCGTGGCGGTCAATGGCCGGCGGCGACATGCTGGTGCCGGACGTGCCGCCACGCGAACTGCTGCAGTTCATCGACGTGCGCGACCTAGGCGATTGGATGGTGCGGCTGCTCGAAACGAACGAACGTGGTGTGCTCAACGCCACCGGCCCGGTGAGCGACAACGGCGGGCCTTTGTGCGACTGGCCCGCGCTGCTGCAGACCTGCACCGACGCGGTGGCCGCGCGCGGTCTCGTGCCGGCGCGCGGAGTGCCGGTCGCCGAAGCCTTCCTCGTCGAACAAGGCGTTCAGCCCTGGAGCGAGCTGCCACTCTGGCTGCCTTCGGGCGACCCGGAATACGCTGGCTTCAACCGCGTCGATCTGAGCCGCGCACGGGCCACCGGGCTGCGCACGCGGTCGCTGCGCGACACGGTGGACGCGGTGCTCGACGAAGGCCAACCCACACCCGACGACAAGCGCCGCGCTGGCAAGCTCACGCGCGACAAGGAAGCAGAACTGCTCGCCGCGTCGGCGGCTTTGCACGCCGGCCGCTGAGCCGCGGAATCAGGCCTTCGCGACCGCCAGCCAGCGGTCGAGCTGCGCCCGGTTTGCCAGCAACTCGGCACTCGGTGCAGAGTGCACCACGGCGCCGCGGTCGAGCACGACCGCGTGCTGCGTGATCGGCAGAATCATGCGCGGGTTCTGCTCGACGATGATCGCGCTCATGCCCTCGTCGCGCACCACGCGTGCGATCGAACGCAGCAGCTCTTCCACGATGATCGGCGCCAGGCCTTCGAGCGGTTCGTCGAGCAGCAGCAGCTTCGGGTTGATCACGAGCGCGCGTGCCACCGCGAGCATCTGCTGCTCGCCGCCCGAGAGCTGGTTGCCCATGTTGGATCGGCGTTCGGCCAGGCGCGGGAACATCTCGTAAGCGCGCTGCACCGTCCACGGCCCGGGGCGCGCCACGGCCGTGAGGTTTTCGTCGACCGTCAGCGACTTGAAGATGTTGCGCTCCTGCGGCACCCAGCCGATGCCGGCGGCGGCACGCAGGTGCGAGGGCAAGGCAGTGATGTCCTGCCCCGCGAGCGTGATGCTGCCCTGGTGACGGCGTGTTACGCCGATCAGCGTGTTCAGCAGCGTCGTCTTGCCGGTGCCATTGCGGCCGAGCAGCGCGAGCGACTGGCCCTGTTCGAGCGCCAGGCTCACGCCTTGCACGACCACCGCTTCGCCATAACCGGAGCGCAGGCCCTCGACGCGCAGCAGCTCAGCCATGCGCGCCCTCGCCTTCGCCGACCTGTCCTTCGCCGAGATAGACTGCCTTCACGCGCGGGTCGTTCGAGATGCTCTGCGCGTCGCCTTCGGCGAACACCGAGCCGTTGACGAGCACGGTCACGCGCTTCGCGAAGTTGAACACCAG
>JAYVTD010000581.1:0-2090 GCA_043774765.1 Rhizobacter sp.
GCGTTCAGGCCGCGTTCGTAACCCACATACCAGCGCCGCGAGAGCTGTTTGCCGAGCGAGATGACGGTGTCGCGCACTTCGCCGTCGCTCTGGCGCAGCGAGATCTCGTCGAGGCCGAGCGCCTTGGTGAACTGGTCGGTCACGCTTTCCTTCTCGCCGGCCAGCAGCGCGAGTGCGGCGCGTTGCAGCAGCGCGGTGTCGGTGCGCCCCAGGCCGTCGCTGGCGCGGCCCATCACGAGCCAGCTGAGTTTGTCGATCTCCGACAATTCAGGCTCCGAGAACAGGCGGATGCGTGGCGTGACCGCGCTGCCGGTCACGGCCACGCCGACGCGCACGTCGATGTTCGGCCGCGTCGCTTCGATGTCGAGCCGCGGGTTGTCGACCGGCCCGTTGAAGATGATCAGGCCGCGGTCGATGCTGAGCTTTTGCCCATAGGCTGCGTAGGTGCCGTCGGCCGCGCGCACCGAGCCGTTGACGGTCAGGCGGCCGTTCGGCGAGGTGATGCGCAGCTCGCCGCGCAGGCCGGTGTCGAGCCCGCGGCCACGCACGCGCAGGTTCTCGCCGAGGTTCACGCGCAGGTCGAGCGCCACGTCGCGGCTGGTCGGTGCGGTGGCGGTCGGTGCCGTCGGCGTGGCGGCGGCCGAAGCCGCGGCGGCCGGTGAGGCCACGCCTTTTGCGCGCACCACTTCCACGTCGCTCGACAGGCTCGGCGCTTCGCTGCGGGTGAAGTCGATCGCGCCTTCGTCGACGCTGAACGAGCCGGTGAGCGCCAGCGTCTTGCGGTCGAGCTGCAACTGCGCCTGGCCGCTGCTGACGATGCGCCGGTCGACACGGCCGAGCAGTTGGAACTTGTCGGCGCTGAGCTTGAGCACCGCCTTCGGCGCTTCGCCCAGGCTCGCATTGCCTTCGAGCTTGACCGTGCCCGCACCCCCCTTGGCGGTGAAGCGCTCGATGCGCGCGGTGCTGCCCTGCAGCGCGATCAGCAGGTCGCCGTCGCTGATGTTCACGCCCTGCAGGAAGTTGCGCACCGACAGGCCGGTGCCGCGCATTTCGCCGGTGTATTCCGGTGCGCTCAGGCGCCCGCCGATGCTGGCGCTGGTGCGCAGTGCGCCGTCGATGCGCCAGCCCGGCGGCACCCATGTGCCCCAGGTGCCCAGGCTCGCCACCTGCAGTTCGAGCACGCCTTCGATCGGCGTGTCGGCGGCCGGCCAGGTGGCTTGTGGTGAGGTGCGTGCAACGATGGCGCCGGCGGCCACACCGACCGTCCTGCCGGCCAGCGCCTGCGTGAACGACCAGACGCCGTCGTTCGCGTTCAGCGCCAGCCGCAGGTCGGTCAGGCCGAGCGCCTGGGTGCCGAGCTCGTCGGTCACGCTCAGGTCGCCGGTGCTGCGCTCGAGCACGACCTCGGCGCGAAATTCGGGTGCGCTGCGCAGGTCGATCTTGCCGCCGATGCTCAGGTCGCCGCCCCAGCCGAAGTCGGGCTGCGCGCGCGCCAGCAGCGGGGCCACGCGCATCGGTTCGATCTGGGCCTGCGCCTCGATCTGAGCGAAGCCGCCCGGGCCATCGGCCGCACGCCACGCGATGCGGCTCCAGCGCACGGCCCCGCCCAGCACTTCGGCGCGGCCGGGTTGCACGCTGGCGCGTGCCGGGCCGCCGGCCCATTGCAGCTCGATGCCGACGTCGCGGCTGCGCAGCAGCGGCGCATTGCCTTCACCGCGCAGCTCGACCTGTTGCACGCTGCCGCGCCAGCCGGCGAAGGGGGCGCCGGGTTGCTCGAAGGCGCCGCCCTGCGCCTGCAGCACCGCCACGCTTCGTTTGGGCCCGGTGGGTGCCGAGGCGGCAGCGGCCGGGGCGGTGGCGCGCAGGCTGTCGGTCCAGGCCGGCGGCAGTGCTTTCGATTCGGCGCGCAGCTCGAGCGTGTGGGCGCGTGCGCTGCCCTTGAGCTGGAGCTGCACCGACGCGAGCGATGGTCCTGGCGTGGCTGGGCCCGAAGTCTTGCCCGCGGCAGCCGGCGCGGTCTGCGTCAGGGCCGCTTCGGTCAGCGTGGCCTGCAGCTCGGCCGGCGCATCGGCCGAGGTGCCGAGTTTCCA
>JAYVTD010000582.1:0-5655 GCA_043774765.1 Rhizobacter sp.
GACCGCCAGGCACGCAGTCCAGATCGGCATCGTGAATTCGAGCGCCACCACCTGCGCCAGCGAAATCATCGTGAGCGCGGCGAACCAGCCGAACTGCGCCGCGTAATGCACTGTGTTGCGCGCCGCGTGGTGCCACAGACGGTCCGTCTTCATCGCGCCGAACCCCCCGCTGGCGCGGACCAGCGGGTAGAGCATGGCCAGGCCGATCAGCGAGCGCAGCTCCATGATCTGGAACACCGCGAGCTCGCGCGAAGCCTCGCGGCCGGCGACGGCGATCACGATCATCAAGGACAGCCAGCCACCCACCCACAGGGCTGCTTTCGACACCGACGGTGAAGGATTCATCGCCCGAGACTAGCCGATGGCGCAACGCGGTGTGGCCGCGCTGTCGCGCTCGGCCTCGGGTTGATCAACTGACGAAACTCTTCAGCGCCCGCACCAGCACCGCGCCGTCGGTGAGCGCCACGAAAGCGATGCCGGCGAGCGCGCCGCCCAGGTGCGCGTCGTGGTTGATGCGCCCGCTGCTCTGCCGCGAGGCGTAGTAGCTGTAGGCCAGGTAGGCGAGCGCGAACAGGGGCGCCGGAATCGGCACCGGGATCGGCAGGATGAAGATCGAGGACTGCGGGAAGTACAGGATCGACGCGAACAGCACCGCGAGGATCGCGCCCGATGCACCCAGGCTCTGGTAGGTCGGGTTGTGGCGCTGTTTGACCCAGGTGCCGAGGTCGCTCACGAGCAGCCCGAAGACGTAGAGCGTCAGGAACTTCGGCGTACCGATGCTGCGTTCCAGCGCGAACGCAAAAGCCCAGAACGTGAAGGCGTTGAACAGCAGGTGCGGCAGGTCGGCGTGCAGGAAGGCGCTGGTGATCGGCGTGAGGTACTGTCGGCGCGGCAGCAGCCAGTGCGGCCGGAACAGGTTGCGCTCGAGCAGGGCCGGCGCCACGAACAGGCCGACCAGGCTGGCGACCACGATCGTGGCCAGCAGCAGGGTGGCAGCGGGCGCTTCGCCGGCGAAGGCCAGGGTTTCTTCCACGCGGGCTCACTTTCTTTTGGGCGGGGATCGGTCGTCCTGCGCGCTTGCGTGCTGCATGCACGCACCCGGGCAGGTGCATCGCCCGCAGTCTGGGGCACATTAGGCCCTTGCAGCAGGCAACAGTGTCCGGATGCCGCCACCGGCGGGCGGCGTGGCACCGAGGAACAAGACGATGTGGATCCTGACCGTGGCGCCGCGAGGCAGCAACTATTACGAAGCCGACTCGCAAACCGGCAACAAGGCCCTGATCTCCGACACCTGCGACACCGTCATCTTCGCGCGCTCGCAAGGGGCCGACGGCCACCAGCTCGTTGCGCAGCGCGGGCGTGACACCTTCCTGGTCGGGCCTGCCCCGGTGCGTGGCGTCACGGGCGACATGGAAGCGCAGATGGCCAGTCTCGCCAAGCAGCTCAACGCGGTGATCCTGGCCTGACTTTTTTGGAAACTCCGACAGGCCTTGAGCCCAGGGGTCAGAGCCCCGCGGAGACGTCTCAGCTCGTGCCTGCGGCCCGCATCGCTTCGTCCCACAGCCGCTTGGGCACATAAGCCGTCAGCCGCTCGATCGTGAGGTCGACAAAATCGTCGACCAGCACGTGGCCGACGAAGGGCAGCAGGTCGGCGGTGGCGTCGCCGCCGATGCCCAGCAGGTGCTGCACCGCTTCGATGGTGTGCCGATACGGAATGACCTCGTCCTGCTTGCCGTGGAACAGGTGCAGCGTGGTGGCCGCGGCAGCCCGATCGGGCAGTTCGGCGAAGCGCCCGGCGATGGCGACCACACGGCCGGCGCAGGGGGTTTCGCTGCGCGTGGCCTCCAGCGCCATGATCGCGCCCTGCGAAAAGCCGATCAGCGCGGTGGCCACCGGCCCGAGGCCGGACACCGCCTGCCAATGCGCCACTGCCCGCTGGAACGCCGGCAGCGCCTCGGTCACACGCGGCGCGAGGTTGGCGTCGCTGATGCCCTGCACCGAGAGCCACTGGTAACCCATGCCGCCATCGGCCGGCTGAGGAGCGACCACGCTGACCACGAAGGCGTTCGGAAACTGCCGCGCCAACCGCTCGCCGAGCGGCCGCATTGCCTGGGGCGTTTCGCCCAGGCCGTGGAACAGCAGCACCAGTTGAAGGGCCTGCCCCCCAGGTTGTTGGATCACGATCGATTCGGTCACGGAACTCTCACCCCTGAATGGAACACCGACATGTTGTTCGCACACGGCTGTATTCTGGTGTGGAATGAGCGCCTCCCCGATCCGACCTGCACCCGCACCGATGACGCCACGATCCCTGCCCGAACGCCTGCGCCGCTGGCTGCTGCCGCCGCTGCTGTGCGCCGCCGCGTGGCCGGCGCAGGCCGCCGAAACGGGCACGACCGAGAACCTGCTGATCGCCTTGCTGCGCGCGGAAGCGGCCGACTACGAACACGGCAACGGCGTCGAACGCGACGGCGCCCGCGCGGCCGCGCTGTACTGCCGGGCGGCGCGCCTGGGCGACACCGAATCGCAGTTCAACCTCGGCTGGATGTACACCAACGGCCGCGGCGTGGAGCGCAACGACTCGCTCGCCGCCTTCTTCTTCCACGCCGCGGCCGAGCAGGGCATGGAACAGGCGATCCGCATGCTGGGCTCGGTCGGTGGCCCGACCACCGACGTGCCCGACTGCATGCGCGAACCGGCGGCCCCCAAACCCCGCGTCGTGGCCGCCGCGCCGCGCCCGGCGCCGCCGGTGCGGCCGATCGCCGCCCCGCATTCGATCGCCGAGCTGGTGAAGAGGATCGCCCCCGAGTACCGGGTGCCGACGCAGCTGGTGCTGGCGATCATCCAGGCCGAGTCGAACTTCGACATCGTGGCGCTGTCGCCGAAGAACGCGAAGGGGCTGATGCAGCTGATCCCCGACACCGCGGCGCGATTCAACGTGCGCAACCCCTACGACCCGGCGCAGAACATCCGTGGCGGCACCGCCTACCTGCGCTGGCTGCTGGCCTACTTCGAGGGCGACGTGACGCTGGTGGCCGCGGCCTACAACGCCGGCGAAGGCACGGTCGAGCGTTACCGCGGTGTGCCGCCCTACCTGGAAACACGCGCCTACGTGCGCAGAATAGTCGACGCCGTGGGCACGCTGGTGCAGCCGTTCGACGGCAGCGCCACCAAACCCTCGTCGCAGTTGCAGTTGCTGCGTGCGCCACGGCTCGCGAAGTGAATGCAAAGGTATAAACGAGCCGTGAACAACATCCTCATCCTTGGTGGTACCGGCTTCGTCGGCCGCAGCGTCTGCGACAAGCTGGTCGAGCGCTCGGGCGGCGCCGGCGGCCAGATCGTGGTGCCGAGCCGCCGGCCGGCACGCGCCAAACACCTGCAACTGCTGCCCACGCTGCGCGTGGTGCAGGCCGACGTGCACAACGCCGCCGACCTGCAACGGCTGGTGCAGGGCGCCGACGCGGTGATCAATCTGGTGGCGGTGCTGCACGGCAGCGAAGCCGAGTTCCAGCGTGTTCACGTCGATCTGCCGCGCCAGCTGGCCAGCGCCTGCCAGGCGGCCGGCGTGCGCCGGGTCGTGCACGTGAGCGCGCTCGGTGTGCGCGACGCGGCGCCGAGCCGCTACCTGCGCTCCAAGGCGGCCGGCGAAGCGGCGCTGAAAGCTGCAAAGCTTGACCTGACCATCCTGCGGCCTTCGGTCATCTTCGGCGAACACGACAGTTTCACGAACCTGTTCGCCACGCTGCAGGCGCTGGCGCCGTTCGTGCCGCTGGCGGGAGCGCAGGCGCGCTTCCAGCCGGTCTGGGTGCATGACGTGGCGTCGGCCATCGTGCGCTGCCTTGACCAGCCTGCGAGCATCGGCCAGACCTTCGAGTGCGCCGGGCCCGAGGTGCTCACGCTGCAACAGATCGTCGAACAGGTCGGGCGCTGGTCGGGCCACGAACGCTGGGTGTTCGGCCTGCCCGACGCGCCCGCGCGGGCCCAGGCGTTCCTGATGGAGCTGATGCCGGGCACACCGCTGATGTCACGCGACAACATCGACTCGATGCGCGTGCCCAACGTGGCGGGTGGCCAGTTGCCAGGCCTCGCGGCGCTGGGCATCAGCGCTTCGCCGATGTCGAGCGTGGTGCCCGGCTACCTCAGCGCTGGCCGCGGCGTGGCCCGGCTCGACGCCTGGCGTGCCAAGTCGCGGCGTTCGTGAGTGGCAGGCGGTGAACGTGTTCCAGCAATTCTTCGCCGGCCTGGTTCTCGCCACGTGCGCGCTGCTGCTGCTGCGCATGGTGATCGGCGAGCGGCGGCGCTACCGGTTCGACGCGGCAGCGCGCCGCCTGTGGTTCACGTTGCGGCGCTTCGGCCTGGCGCTGCAGTGCAAGCTGCTGTCGCTCTGGCATTGGCGTTCGTCCCGGCGCCAGGCTGCGCAGGCCGCCGAAGAAGCGATCCGCCGCGCCCGCAGTGCCGACGGCTCGTGGGACGGCAACGTCTACAAGCCGAAAACTTTCCGCAAGCCGCCGCACGACAAGATGCATTGATGGCCCGCGAACTGGAACGCTGGAGCGCCAGCGCAGGCGCGCGCGACGTGGTGCGGCTCGACATCCCGGCCGACGCGCAGCGCGAGCGCACGTTCGAGATCTACTGCCGCCTCGTCGTCAGCAACAAGGCCGGCCGCCTTGATGCGACCCACGCGATGCGCGTGCTCGTCGACGGCGCGCTCGAATGGTCTCGCGCCATGCCCACGCACGTTGGCGGCGAGGACTCGCTCGACCTGCGCCTGCGCCGCAGCGTGCCGGTGGGCCGGCCGCTGCGGCTGAATGCGAGCTGCGAACTGCGCGAGGCGCAACGCCTGAGACTGTCGATCAGCGCCGAAGAAGAGTGAGCTGCCGTTGCACCCGCGTCAGCCGCGCAGCGTGCTGTTGAACAGCGCGACCGTGCGCTGCCAAGCCGCTTTCGAGGCCTTGTGGTCGAAGCGTGGCGTGGTGTCGTTGTTGAAACCGTGCTGCGTGCCCGGGTACTTGACGGCTTCGAACTTCACGCTCGCGGCCTTCAGCGCGGCTTCATAAGGCGGCCACATCGCGTTGATGCGCTCGTCGCTGTCGGCAAACACGATCAACATCGGCGCCTTGATGGCGGCCACCTTGTCGAGCGCCGGCGCAGCGCCGTAATAGGGCACGCCCGCGCCGAGCTCGGGCCAGCGTGTGGCGAGCATGTTCACCACGCCGCCGCCGTAACAGAAGCCGACCGCGCCGACCTTGCCGTTGCCACCGGCCACGGTCTTCAGGTATGCCGCCGCGGCAACGAAGTCTTCCTGCGTCTTGGCCTGGTCGAGCTTGCCGAACAGCTCACGCGCCTTGTCTTCGTCGCCGGGGTAAGCGCCGAGCGGGAACAGCGCATCGGGCGCGAAGGCGATGAAATTGTCGAGCGCCAGGCGCCGCGTAATGTCTTCGATGTGCGGGTTCAGCCCACGGTTCTCGTGCACCACCAGCACGGTCGGCAACGGGCCACTCGCGTTGGCTGGCCGCACCAGGTACCCCCGCGCTTTGCCGTAACCCTTGGGCGAAGCGAACTCGACCGTTTCGGTCCTGATGCGCGGGTCGGCCGCAGGCACCTGCTGCGCTTGCGCAAACTTCGGGCTCAGCGCTTCGAGCAGGCCGGCGGCGC
>JAYVTD010000583.1:0-9311 GCA_043774765.1 Rhizobacter sp.
GCGCCGTGCACCTGGTTCAGGAACACCGGCTGCGCACCGATCGCGCCTTGCAGCAACGCCTTGTTCTGCTGCACTGCTCGGGGGTCGTCACCCAACCCGTCGCGCAGGTTCAGGCTCTGAAAAGCCCCCTGGCTGACGCCTCCGAACCGCGTGGTCATGAGCGCGCCGACCCCCGGAACATTCCAGCCCGGCAGCAGCCAGTCGGCGTGCGGCAGGCTCTCAACTCGCATCCGGGCAGGCCGAAGGCTGGGTCTTCGAGAACGCGTCGTGCTGCATGCACTCGCCGAACACGCGCATCACTGTCGGCACGTGGTCGAGCCGGCATTCCATGCGCTGGGCGTTGTGAATCTGCGGCACGAGCACGCAATCGGCCAGAGTGGGTGCGGCGCCGAAGCAGAACTTGTCGGTGTCTGCGCCGGCCACGAGCTGGCGCTCGATCACTTCCAGCCCGGTCTCGACCCAGTGCCGATACCAGCGGTTTTTGTCGTCCTCGCTGACCTTCAGGTCGCGCACGAGGTAACGCAACACACGCAGGTTGTTGATCGGGTGGATCTCACAGGCGATGTCTTGCGCCAACGCGCGGATGCGGGCGCGCTTGAACGCGTCGCCGGGCAGCAACGATGGCTCGGGGTGCGTTTCGTCGAGGTACTCGATGATGGCGATCGACTGTGTGAGCAGCTTGTCGCCGTCCTGCAAAACCGGCACCAGCCCGGCCGGCGAGAGCTGTGCAAAGGCCGGGCCGAGCTGTTCGTTCTTCAGCAGGTGCACCGGCATGTAGTCGTAGTCGAGCCCTTTCAGCGCGAGCGCGATGCGCACGCGGTACGAGGCCGACGAGCGGAAGTAGTTGTAGAGCTGCATGCGGGTGCTCCTTCTCAACCCGAGACGATCTGGACCTGCAGCGTGCCCACGCCTTCGACGCTGGCGCTCAGCATGTCGCCGACCACGACCGCGGCCACACCTTCGGGCGTGCCTGTGAAGATCAGGTCACCGGGCGCCAGCTCCCAGGCCTTCGAGAGGTGTTCGATGATCTCGGCCACGCTCCAGATCAGCTTGCCGAGCACGCTCGCCTGGCGCTGCGTGCCATTCACGTCGAGCCTGATCTTCGTCTCGGCGCCCAGCGGGCACTCTTCGGCGCGGCGGATCGGGCCGATCGGCGCCGATTCGTCGAAGCCCTTGCCGATGCACCAGGGCCGGCCGAGCTTCTTGGCTTCGGCCTGCAGGTCGCGGCGGGTCATGTCCAGGCCCACGGCGTAACCCCACACATGACTCATCGCGTCGGCGGCCTTGATGTCGCGCCCGCCCTTGCCGATCGCCACGACCAGCTCCAACTCGTGGTGCAGGCTGTTGCTCAAAGTCGGGTAGTGCATCTGCCCGACCGTGCCTTCAACGACCGGCAGTACCGCATCGGCCGGCTTCATGAAGAAGAACGGCGCCTCGCGCCCGCTGTGGCCCATCTCGATCGCGTGTTCCACGTAGTTGCGGCCGACGCAGTAAATGCGGTGCACCGGGAACAGCGCCGTGGCGGTACCACCCTGAACCGGCACAGAAGGGGTGGCGGGTGGCGTGAAGACAAAGCTCATGATCGGGTTTCCTGGTGGGTGTGGCGGGGCAACTGATGCTCCCGGAATGATGCCACGCAGCGCCGGGCCTTGTGCCTTGCGCCGAACACCTGCACGCTACACTGCGCCGCATGTTCACCCCCCGCAGCATCAAGCATTGCAAGGCCTGCGGCGGCGCGGCCGTTTACAGCACGCCGGCCGACGACAACCGCGAGCGCGCCACCTGCACGGTGTGCCAGACCATCCACTACGAAAACCCGCTCAACGTGGTGGGCACGCTGCCAGTCTGGGGTGACCAGGTGCTACTGTGCCGGCGCAACATCGAACCGCGTTATGGCTTATGGACGCTGCCGGCCGGCTTCATGGAACTGGGCGAAACGGTGGCCGAAGGGGCGCTGCGCGAAACGGTCGAAGAGGCCGGCGCGCACATCCAGCTGGAAGGCCTGTACACGGTGCTCAACGTGGCCCGCGTCGGCCAGGTGCATTTGTTCTACCGCGCACGCCTGCTCGACACCGAGTTCGCTCCCGGCCCCGAGAGCATCGAGGCGAAACTGTTCCACGAAGACGAAGTGCCCTGGGACGAGATCGCCTTCCGCACCACCCGCGAAACGCTGAAGCGCTTCTTCGCCGACCACCGGCGGGGTCAATTCGACGTGTACGTTGCCGATATAGCGTGATGCCCACCGAGCCATCCCTGATCGCATGACCGAGATTTCCGCTTCACCCACCGTCACGCCCGTGGCCAAGCCGGGCGCAATGCCGCAGCGCTTGCGCGAAGACTTAATCCACCCCGACCCGCTGCTGGACTGCCTGGTCGAGGTCTGCCGCCTGCACGGCCTGTCGGCATCGCGCGCATCGCTGTCGGCCGCCTTGCCGCTCGAAGGCGGCCGCCTTTCGCTCGACCTGGCCGAACGCGCCGCGGCGCGGGCTGGCCTGTCGGCCAAGGTGCAGCGCTTAGCGCTGGAGCGCATCGACCTCGCCGCGCTGCCAGCGATCCTGATCCTGAAGGGCGAAACCGCCTGCGTGCTGACTGGCTGGGATCCCGACGACGCACAAACCGGCGCTCCCGGTGCCGCACGCGTGCTGCTGCCCGAAACCGCGCAGGGCTCGGTCACGCTCAGCCGCGCAGAACTCATGCAGCGCTTCACCGGCGTGGTGCTGTTCGCGCGGCCGCATTTCCGATTCGACTCGCGCACTGAGGGCCGCACCGGCCCCGACGGCGCAGCGCCCTCGGCGCTCAAGTCGCGCCACTGGTTCTGGGGCACGCTGCTGCAGCAGCGCTTCGTCTACCGCGACGTGTTGTGGGCCGCACTGCTGATCAATCTGTTCGCGCTCGCGTTCCCGATGTTCTCGATGAACGTGTACGACCGCGTCGTACCCAACAACGCGATCGAGACCATGTGGGCGCTGGCTATCGGCGTGGCGCTCGTGCTCGGCGCCGACCTGTTCATGCGCCTGCTGCGCAGCCACTTCGTCGACGAAGCGAGCGCTCGGGTCGACGTGCAGATCTCGGCCAAGCTGATGGAGAAGGTGCTTGGAATGCGCCTCGAACACCGCCCGGAATCGGTCGGCTCGTTCGCCGCCAGCCTGCGCGGCTTCGAGCAGGTGCGCGACTTCATCGCGTCGAGCACCGTCACCGCGCTGATCGACCTGCCGTTCGCGCTGCTGTTCGTGATCGTGATCGCGTGGATCTCGCCATGGCTCGCGCTGCCGGTGATCGTCGCCGGCCTGGTGATCCTGATCCTCGGCTACGTGCTGCAGAACCGGCTGCACGAACTGTCGGAGACCACGTACAAGGCCGGCGCGCTGCGCAACGCCACGCTGATCGAAAGCTTGACCGGCATCGAGACCATCAAGTCGCAAGGCGCCGAAAGCGTGATCCAGGCGAAATGGGAGCGTGCCAACGTGTTCCTCGCGCGCACCGGCGTGAAGATGCGCGCGCTGTCGTCGAAGGCGATGTACGGCACCAACCTGCTGTCGCAGGCGGTCACGGTCGCGATTCTGGTGATCGGCGTGTACCTCATCGGCCAGCGCGAGCTGACCATGGGCGCGCTGATCGCGGTGAGCATGCTCTCGGGCCGTGCGCTCGCACCGGCCGGCCAGATCGTCGGGCTGCTGATGCAATACCAGGGCGCGCGCACCGCACTCGACAACCTGAACAAGGTGATGGAAAAACCGGTAGAGCGCCCGCTCGGCCAGACCTTCATCCAGCGCGCGCAATTGCGCGGCGATATCGAGTTCCGCAACGTCAAGTTCGCCTACCCCGGCCGGCAAGACTCGGCGCTCGACGGACTCAGCTTCAAGATCGCCGCAGGCGAACGGGTGGCGCTGATCGGCCGCGTGGGCTCGGGCAAGTCGACGATCCAGCGCCTGATCATGGGCCTGTACCAGCCGCTAGAGGGCGCCGTGCTGCTCGACGGCATCGACCTGCGCCAGCTCGACCCGGCCGACGTGCGCCGGAACTGCGGCTATGTGTCGCAAGACGTGACCCTCTTCTACGGCACGCTGCGCGAGAACATCGCCTTCGGCCTGCCCTACGCCGACGATTCCGCGGTGGTGGCGGCGGCCGACATCGCCGGGATGAGCGAGCTCGTCAACCGCCACCCGCGCGGCTTCGACATGCCGGTGGGCGAACGTGGTGAATCGCTCTCCGGCGGGCAACGCCAGAGCGTGGGCCTGGCGCGCGCGCTGCTGCACAACGCACCGATCCTGCTGCTCGACGAGCCGACCAGCGCGATGGACTTTTCGACCGAAGCGCAGATCACCGCACGCGTCACCGCCTTTGCGCAGAACAAGACCGTGGTGCTGGTGACGCACCGCACCTCGATGCTCGCGATGGTCACGCGCGTGATCGTGATCGACGGCGGGCGCATCGTGGCCGACGGCCCGCGCGACCGCATCATGGAAGCGCTGGCCAGCGGGCGCGTGGCGAAAGCGGCATGAGCACGAACGAGCCGATCAAACCTGGAGCGCCGACACCCGCATCCGTGCCAGCGCTTTTGCCGTCACCCGCACCGGCATCGCAGCCGCTCTCACTTCGTGCGCTGGAGCGCATCCGCCTCGCCCTCGAGCCGCTGACCAACCGTGTCTTCGGCGCGGGCGTGGCCGACGACGAAGCCAACCGCGCCGGCTTTCGCAGCTTCGAGCTGCAGGCGACCGAAGTGATGTCGCGCGCGCAGACGCAGCGCGCGCAGAAGATCGTGCGGGCCGCGGTCGTGGTGGTGGTGCTGCTGGTGGTGTGGGCTGCGCTCGCCCGCGTCGACGAAATCACCAAGGGCGACGCGCGGGTGATCTCGTCGCGGCAGTTGCAGCTGATCCAGTCGTTCGACGGCGGCGTGGTCTCCGAGATCCTCGTCAAGGAAGGCCAGGTGGTCGAAAAGGACCAGTTGCTGCTGAAGATCGACGAAACCCGCGCCACCTCGGGCGTGCGCGAAAGCGCGGCCCAGGGTTTCGCGCTGAGGGCGCGGCAGGCGCGGCTGCGCGCGCTGGCCGAAGGCTCGGTCTTTCTGCCGCCGCCCCCGGGCGAGAGCCCGGCCGAAGCCCGCATCGTCGAAGAAGAACGGCGCCTCTACGAAACGCGGGTCTCGGAGCTGAACACCCAGCTCGCCATCAACCGCCAGCAACTCGAGCAGCGCCAGCAGGAATTGACCGAGATGCGCTCGCGCAAGAGCGCGGCCGAGCGCAGCCTCGAATTCAGCCAGCAGGAACTGACCAAGACCAAACCGTTGCTCGCGAGCGGCGCGGTCTCGGAAGTCGACATCCTGCGGATCGAGCGCGAAGTCTCCAAGGGCCGTGGCGATTCCGAACAGGCCGGCGCGCAGATCAGCCGCGTGCAGGCCGCCATCGGCGAAGCGCAACGCAAGATCCAGGAGACCGAGCTGGCCTTCCGCAACGAGGCCCGCAAGGAAATGGCCGACGTGCTGGGCAAGCTCAACGCGCTGAACCAGGGCGCGGTGGCGCTCACCGACAAGGTCGACAAGTCGCAGATCAAGAGCCCCGTGCGCGGGCGGGTGCAGCGCCTGCTCGCCAACACCGTGGGCGGCGTGGTGCAGCCGGGCAAGGACATCGTCGAGATCGTGCCGCTCGACGACGTGCTGGTGCTCGAAGCCAAGGTGCAGCCGCGCGACATCGCCTTCATCCACCCCGGCCAGGCGGCGACGGTCAAGTTCACCGCCTACGACTTCTCGATCTACGGCGGCCTGGCCGCCGAGGTCGAGAACATCAGCCCCGACACCGTGCTCGACGAACGTGGCAATGCCTTCTACCTGGTGCGGGTGCGCACCACCCGCGCCAACTTCGGCGAGAAGATGCCGGTGATCCCCGGCATGACGGCCGAAGTCGACATATTGACCGGCAACAAGACGGTCATGTCTTACCTGCTCAAGCCCATCCTCAAGGGCAAGGCCTACGCGCTGCGCGAGCGCTGAGCAGGCTTCGGGCCTGCAGGCCCTGTGCGCCACGCATCGGCGCCGCGTGTGACAAACCTCACCTGAATTCGGCCGCTGCGGCCTAAAGCATCGCGCAGCTTCGCCGACAAACCGTTGAGGACACGAGCGCTGGCAAACCCAGGCTTTCCTTATTTGCACAAAAACCAACGTCGTCGGTGATTCAGTTCACGGTCGACTTACCGCTCGACCCACTTAAGGCAGGCACCCTCGGCTACGCTCCGACACAACCTACATCTTTGTCTATGCAGCAAGGTCATCTCATGCCCACGATCCAATCAAACTCTGGCAGCGTTACCGCTGTTCGCGGTACCGCGATGCGCCGCGGCCCCGACGGCAAAATGCACCCGCTGAAGGTCGGCGACCTGGTGACCACCGGCGACGTGATCCTGACTTCGCAAGACGGCATCGTGGAAATCAACTCGCCGCCCGACAGCACGCGCACCGCGAAGCCGGCGCAAGGCGACGAGATCGACCGCGTCATCACCGGCCTGAACGAAGGCGACAGCCAGGCCGCCCCGGCGGCCGGCCTGAACGGCGGCGGCGACGGCAACCTGCTGGAAGGCCTGCGCGTCGAGCGCATCAGCGAACTGCTCACGCCTGCTGGCTTCTTCCAGAACACCGTGACGCGCACGCCGATCATTCTGCCCGATGGCGGCGGCCAGCAAGAAGCGCCCGCCAGCACCACCCCGCCGCTGAGTGCAGGCTCGGCCTCGATCTCGGCCATTGAACAAGGTGCGCAGGTCAACCTTGGCCTGCCGCTGCCGGGCGGCGCCAGTGCCGCCGCAACGATCACGATCGACCGCCTGCCGGCGATCGGTGAAATCCACAAGGCCGATGGTTCGGTGGTGTCTTCCACCACGGTGCTGACGCCGGCCGACCTGCCCGGCCTGGTCTATGTGCCGCCGGCCGACTACGTGCCCGGCACGCCGGTCGGTGACTTCAGCTACACGGTTGTGAGCGGCACAACAGTGGCCAGCGGCACAGTGACCGTCGGCGTGACCGCCGTGAACGACGCGCCGGTGGCAACGCCCGGAACGGCTGCGGGCCTCGAAGATGGCAACATCCCGATGACGCTGGGCGGCACCGACGTCGACGGCCGTGTGACCGGCGTCACCGTGACCAGCCTGCCTGCCGGCAGCACGCTGTTTCTGGCCGACGGCGTCACGCCCGTCGGCGTGGGCCAGACGCTCACGCCGGCGCAAGCTGCGGGCCTGTTGTTCAAACCCGCTGCCGACTTCAGCGGCAGCGCCGGCATCGGCTTCACGGTGACCGACGACTCTGGTGCCACGTCGGCGCCCGCCAGCCTCGTCGTCACCGTTTCGACCGTGAACGACGCGCCCGTCGCGAACCCGGGCGGTGCCGGCAGCGGCCTCGAAGACCAGCCGGTGCCGGTGAGCCTGGGCGGCACCGACGTCGACGGCACCGTGGTTTCGGTGACCGTGACCACCCTGCCCGCCAACGGCGTGCTGTACCTGCAAGGCGGCGTGACACTGGTCGTGGCCGGCACGGCGCTGACCCCGGCGCAGGCAGCGAACCTGGTGTTCGCTCCTGCGCCCAACTTCAACGGCCTGAGCCCGATCACCTTCACCGTGACCGACAACCTCGGCAGCGTCTCTACGCCGGCCACGGTGCAGATCACGGTCGCTCCGGTCAACGACGCGCCGGTGGCGAACGCCGACGCGGCGACATTGCTCGAAGACACGCCGGCCAGCGGCAACGTGCTGGCGAACGACACCGACATCGACGGCCCGTCGCTCAGCGTCAGCCAGTTCAGCGTCGGCGGCACGGTCTACGCCGCTGGCAGCACGGCCACGCTGCCCGGCGTGGGCACGCTGGTGATGCTGGCCAACGGCAGCTACACCTTCACCCCGGCCCCGAACTTCAACGGCGCAGTGCCGCTCGTCAGCTACACGGCGACCGATGGCGCGTCCTCGTCCACCGCCACGCTCACGCTGAACGTGGCGCCGCAGAACGACGCGCCGAGCGCCAACGACGACATCGCTTCGACGCCGATCAATGCCCCCGTGACGATCGCCGTGCTGGCCAACGACCGCGACGTGGACGGCGACCCTATCACCGTCACCGGCGCCACGCTGGCGAACCCCGCACAGGGCACGGTCAGCATCAACCCCGACGGCACGCTGGCCTTCACGCCGGCGGCCAACTTCACCGGTCAGGTGCTGATCAGCTACACCGTCACCGACCCGTCGGGCGCGGTGAGCACGGCCAACGTCACGGTCAACGTCGGCACCAACTCACCGCCCACCGGCACCGACGCCACCCGCACGCTCGCCGAAGACGGCAGCTACACGGTGCAGGCCACCGACTTCGGCTTTGCCGACGCCGACAGCGGCCAGACCTTCGCCAACGCACGCATCGACACCTTGCCCACCGCTGGCAGCCTGCGTCTCGACGGCGTGGCCGTGGTGGCCGGGCAGGTCGTCTCGGCCGCAGACATCGCCGCTGACAAGCTCGTCTTCGTGCCCGCGCCCGACGCCAACGGCACCGGCTACGCAAGCTTCACTTTCAGCGTGCAAGACAGCGCCGGCGCATTCGATGCCGTGCCGAACACGATCACGCTGAACGTCACCCCGCAGCCCGATGCCGCCGTGATCGGCGGCCAGACCAGCGGCGCGACCGTGGAAGACACGACGCTGAGCGCGACCGGCACGCTCACCGTCACCGACCCCGATGCGGGCGAAGCCGCTTTCGTCGCGCAGACGGCGGTTGCCGGTGCGCACGGCTCGTTCAGCATCAACGCTGCTGGCGTGTGGGCCTACACGCTGAACAACGCCGACCCGGCCGTTCAGGCGCTCGGCGCCGGGCAGACGCTGCCCAGTGAGACCTTCACGGTGCGCAGCATCGACGGCACGGCGCAGGTCGTCACCGTCAGCATCACCGGCACGAACGACGCGGCCGTGCTCGGCTCGGCCACGGTCAATCTGACCGAGACGAACGCGGTGCTGACGGCTGGTGGCACGTTGACGATCAGTGATCTGGACAGCCCGGTGACTTTCGTTGCGCAGCCCGGCACGGTGGGCACCTACGGCACCTTTGCTATCAACGCGGCCGGTGCCTGGACCTACACCGCAAGCTCGGCTCATAACGAGTTCGCTGCCGGAACAACGTACAGCGAGACTTTCACGGTTGCCTCGGCCGACGGCACGACAAGCACCGTCACCGTCAACATCCTTGGCACCAACGACGCCGCCGTGCTCAGCTCGGCCACCGTCAACCTGACCGAGACGAATGCTGTCCTCACAGCAAGCGGCACGCTGACCGTCACCGACGTCGACAGCCCCGC
>JAYVTD010000584.1:0-2648 GCA_043774765.1 Rhizobacter sp.
TGCTGCGAGCCAATGATTCGCAGCTGCCGGCCGCCGCCGTGCGCTTCGAATCAACCGAGGAGGCTTCGACGATGACGGACCTTTCGACCCACCCCACACTGCGTATTTCAGCCCATCGTGGACGGCATTTCAGGCTGATCTCGGACAGCATTTCAGCGTGATCGTGGACGGTGTTTCAGACTGATCGTGGACGCTGTTTCAGCGTGATCGTGGACGACAGGGGGGGTGCGCGCAAGTGATCTTTCAACCGGCCTCAAGCTCACCGCATTTTGCGGACCGAGCCGATGCCAACGAACAGAATCACGATGCGCCGAATCCGAGAGGTATTGCGCCTGCACCTGCAGGCCGGGCTGAGCTACACCGAGGTCGGCCGCGCGCTCAAGGTCTCCAAGAGCGTGGTCGGCAAGTACGTCTCGCTGGCCCGCGCGGCCAGCGTTGACTGGGCGGCCGCACAGAGCCTGAGCGACGAAGGTCTCGACGCGCGGCTCTTCCGGCCAGCATTGCCGCGATCGAGCCACCAACTCGCCCCCGACTTCGCGCTCGTCCACCAAGAACTCAAGCGCCCCGGCGTCACGTTGATGCTGCTGTGGGAGGAGTACGCCCGGGGCAACCCGCTGGCCTACAAGTACACCAGCTTCTGCATCAAGTACCGCGAGTTCGCGCGAACTCAAGCGCGCTCGATGCGCCAGATCCACATCGCCGGCGAGAAGCTGTTCGTCGACTATGCCGGCTCCACCGTGCCCATCATCAACCCGGGCACAGGCGAGATCAGCCAGGCGCAGATCTTCGTGGCCACGCTGGGTGCGTCGAACTACACCTACGCCTGCGCGACCCCGCGCCAGACCACCGCCGACTGGATCGGCGCCCAGGTGCAAGCGCTCGAGTTCATCGGCGGCGTACCCAGGTTGATCGTGCCCGATCAGACCCGCGCGCTGATCAAGACCCCCGACCGCTACGACCCCGAACCCAACCGGACCTACGACGAATTCGCCAAGCATTACAGCTGCGCTCTGCTCGCAGCGCGCCCGGCGCATCCACGCGACAAGCCCAAGGTCGAAGGCTCGGTCTTGCTGGTCCAGAGATGGATCCTGGCGCGGCTGCGCAACCGTCAGTTCTTCAGCCTGGTCGAGCTCAACCGCGCCATCGCAGAGCTGCTCGTCGATCTGAACCAGCGGCCCTTTAAGAAGCTGCCCGGCTGCCGGCGCAGCGCCTTCGAACAACTCGACGCCCCGGCGCTGCGGCCCTTGCCCGCCACCCGCTATGTCGTCAGCCGCTGGAAGGTGGTCAAGGTCAACATCGACTACCACGTCGAGTTCGAGGCTCACTACTACAGCGTGCCGCACCGGCTGGTCGGCGCCAAGCTCGATGTGCGCGTCACCGGCAGCCTGCTGGAGTGCTTTGCGTCGAACCAGCGCGTGGCCTGCCACACCGTAAGCACCGTGCGCGGCGGCTTCACCACCGTGGCCGAACACATGCCAGCGTCGCACCGCGCGCACCGGGAGTGGACGCCAGCCAAGCTCATCGCATGGGGGCAGCGCATCGGTGTGAGCACCGCCGCGGTGGTGACCTGGCAGCTCGAACACCGCCCGCATCCCGAGCAGGGCTACCGGGCGTGCCTGGGCCTGCTCGCCCTGGTGCGCAAGTACACGGCCGAGCGGCTGGAGGCTGCCTGCACGCGGGCCATGGCGATCCGCGCGCCCACCCTCAAGAGCGTCACCAACATCCTCAAGGCCGGCCTGGACCGCCAGCCCTCGCTGTTCCCCGCCTCGGCAAGCCCTGTCGTCGAGCACGAGAACGTGCGCGGACCCGACTACTACCACTGACCCCATCACCCACCACCGAAGGAGAGCAACCGATGTTGAACGAACACACCATGGACCAACTGAAGAGCCTGCGCCTGGACGGCATGGTCCGCGCCATCGAGGAGCAAGCCACCAGCACCGCCGCCAGCGCGCTGGGCTTCGACGAACGCCTCACGATGCTCGTGCAGTGCGAGATCGCCTGGCGCGATGACCGACGTGTGGCGCGGCTGCTCAAGGCGGCCAAGCTCAAGGTCAGTTCGGCCTGCGTCGAGGACATCAACTGGCGCGCCAGCCGATCGTTGGACCGCGGGCTCATCACCACGCTGGCCGGTGGCGACTGGTTGCGCCATGCCCGCAATCTGCTGATCTGCGGCGCCACCGGCAGCGGCAAGACGTGGTTGGCATGTGCCCTGGCGCACCAGGCCGCACGCAGTGGCTTCTCGGTGCTGTATGTGCGAGCAGCCAGGTTGTTCGACGAACTGCAGGTCGCCCACGGCGATGGCAGCTTCGCCCGCCGGCTCACGCAACTGGCCAAGCTCGACCTCTTGGTCATCGACGACTTTGCGATTTCTCCGATGGGTCCGGCCGAACGCAACGACCTGCTTGAGCTGCTCGACGACCGCATCGGCTCGCGTTCGACCTTGATCACGAGCCAGTTGCCGGTGAAGGCTTGGCACACCTATCTCAACGACCCGACCCTGGCCGACGCGATCCTCGACCGGGTCGTGCACAGCAGCCACAAGATCGAACTCAAGTCCACCAAATCGCTGCGCGACATCGACGCCGCAGCCAACTGACCGAGCATGAGTACATGCCCGCTCGGGGGCGCCTCCGGCGGCCCGGCAG
>JAYVTD010000585.1:0-5083 GCA_043774765.1 Rhizobacter sp.
CTGCAGCGACCAGCCGCGTTCGGCCAGCCGCGCGATCTGGCGCCGCAGCACCTGGCGCGGGCAGGCCTCGAAGGGTTCGCCGGCGACGAAACCGTCGCAGACAATGCCGGCGTAACCAGGCATCCACGGCAAAGCGCGGGCCGTGAGCGCATCACCACGCCCGTAGTACTCGGAGCGCGGCCCCATGCGCGGCAGGCCGGTGCCGGCGATCGACGGCCCCGAGAAGCCGGCGCCGGTGCGCAGCACGGTGCCCAGGTGCGCCAGCGGCACCAGCTTGCCCTTGGCCACGCCGTGGATGTCGGTGAACTGCGCGATCAGCGTGTGCACGCCCTCGGCGGCCAGCGTTTTCTGCAGGCGCTGAACGTCGTCGTCGCTGACCCGGCTCATGCGAGTGCGGCGCGCATCCCGGCCCGCAGTATCTCCATCGCCTCTTCGAACACCGGCTCGCTCACGGTGAGCGGAAACAGGAAACGCACGACGTTGGCGTTGACGCCGCAGGTCAGCAGGATCAGGCCGCGCTTGAGCGCTTCGGCTTGAACACGTTTCGTGAAATCGACGTCGGGCGTGTCGGTGCCCGGCTGGTTGAATTCGACCGCGACCATCGCTCCGAGGCCGCGCACGTCGGCGATCTGCGGCACTTCGGCGCGCAGCGATTCGAGCACCGCCTTGAGCCGGTCGCCGAGCATCTGGCCACGCTCGGGCAAACGCTCGTCACGCATCACGTCGATCACCGCGTGCGCCGCCGCGATGGCCAGCGGGTTGCCGGCGTAGGTGCCGCCCAGCCCGCCGGGTGCAGGTGCATCCATGATCTCGGCGCGGCCGGTCACGGCCGAGAGCGGCAGGCCGCCGGCGAGCGACTTGGCGATCGTCATCAGATCGGGCATGACGCCGAAATGCTCCATCGCGAACATCTTGCCGGTGCGGCCGAAGCCGGTCTGGATCTCGTCGGCGATCAACACGATGCCGTGTTCGTCGCACAGCGCCCGCAGCCACTTCACCGCCTCGTGCTGGATCACGTTGAAACCACCTTCGCCCTGCACCGGCTCGAACACGATCGCGGCCACACGCGTCGGCTCGATGTCGGCCTTGAAGAGGTGCTGAACCGCCTTCTTCACTTCGTCGAGGCTGGCGCAGTGGCAAGGGAAGGGCGCGTGATAGACCTCGGGCGCGAACGGCCCGAAGCCGGCCTTGTACGGTTGCACCTTGCCCGTGAGCGACACCGCAAAGTAGCTGCGGCCGTGGAAAGCGCCGCTGAAGGCAATGACCCCCGAGCGCTTGGTGTACGAGCGTGCGATCTTGATCGCGTTTTCGATCGCTTCGGCGCCGGTCGAGAACAGCGCGGTCTTCTTGGCGTGCGTGCCCGGAGTCAGCGTGTTGAGCTTCTCGGCCAGCGCGATGTAACTCTCGTAGGGCACGACCTGGTAACAGGTGTGCGTGAATCGTTTCAACTGTTCGGCAACAGCGGCCACGACCTTCGGGTTGCCGTGGCCGGTGTTCATCACCGCGATGCCGCCGGCGAAGTCGATGAAACGCCGGCCTTCCACGTCCCACAGTTCGGCGTTGTCGGCACGCTCGGCGAAGAAGCTGCTCATCACGCCCACGCCGCGTGGCGTGGCAGCGGCCTTGCGGGCCATCAGCTGTTCGTTCTTCGAGTGGTTCATGGCAATGACCTCTTTGTCTTCACTCCGCGTCGATGCGGATCCAGGTGGTCTTCAGTTCGGTGTATTTGTCGAAAGCATGCAGTGACTTGTCGCGGCCGTTGCCACTTTGCTTGAAACCACCGAAGGGCACGGTGATGTCGTCTTCGTCGTACTGGTTCACGTGCACGGTGCCGGCGCGCAGCGCACGCGCCACGCGGTGGGCACGGTTGATGTTGTCGCTCCACACGCTCGCCTGCAAACCGTAGGCGCTGTCGTTGGCCATCGCCACGACTTCTGCTTCGGTCTTGAAGCGGATCACCGAGAGCACCGGCCCGAAGATTTCTTCGCGGGCGATTTTCATGCTGTTGGTGACGCCGTCGAACACCGTCGGCTCGATGTAAAAACCGCCGGTCTCACTCATGACTTGCTTACCGCCGTTCAGCACCCGTGCACCTTCGCTGCGACCAGTCTCGATGTAACCGAGCACGCTGCGCATCTGCGTCTCATCCACGATGGCGCCGATCTGCGCCTTGCCACCGAGCGGGTCGCCGGGCGCGTACTTCGGCGCTTCGGCCTGGATGATCGCGGTGAATTCGTCGGCGACCGACTCGTGCACGAACACGCGCGAGGGCGCGTTGCAGCTTTCGCCGGCGTTGAAGAACAGGCTGCCGGCGGCGGTTTTTGCGGCGCGTGTCACGTCTTTGAAATCGTCGAACACGACGAAGGCTGATTTGCCACCGAGTTCGTTGTAGACCCGCTTCAGGTTGCTGCGGCCCGCGTACTCGAGCATCTTGCGGCCGACACGTGTGCTGCCGGTGAAGCCGATCGCGTCGACATCCATGTGCAAGGCCAACGCTTCACCCGCTTCGCCGCCGAAGCCGGGCACGACGTTGAACACGCCCTCGGGCAGGCCGGCCTGGATCGCCAGCTCGGCCAGGCGCAGTGCCGTCAACGGCGACTTCTCGCTCGGTTTGAGCACCACGCTGTTGCCGGTGGCCAGCGCCGGGCCGAGCTTCCACGCGGCCATGATCATCGGGTAGTTCCAGGGCACGACGGCGCCGATCACGCCCATCGGTTCGCGTGTGATCAATGCCAGTGCGTTGTGGCCGGTCGGCGCGATCTCGTCGTAGACCTTGTCGATGGCCTCGGCGTACCAGGCGATGCAGCGCGCCGTGGCACCCACGTCGACCGCCAGGCTGTATTGGATCGGCTTGCCCATGTCGAGCGTTTCGAGCAGCGCGAGTTCTTCTTTTGCACCCAGGATCAGCTCGGAAAAGCGCTGCAACACCTTCTTGCGCGCTGCCGGCGGCTTGCCCCACCAGCGGCCATCGTTGAAAGCCTGGCGGGCCGAAGCCACTGCCGCGGCGACGTCAGCGCCGCGCCCGCGTGCCACCTTCGTCAGCACACGCCCGTCGATCGGCGAGATGCAGTCGAAGGTCTCGCCCGACGCGGCCGCCACACGCTGGCCGCCGATCAGCGCACGGCCGTCGAATTGAAGCTCGGCGGCGCGTGCGCGCCAGTCGATGTTGCCCATGGTGGCCCCTCAATACGAGACGATGACCGACGCGCCGAGCAGTTGGTTGCTCTTCCGGTAGCTGTCGCTCTTGACATCGAGGAACACCGGTTGTGTCGCACGGTCGAGGCGGTACTCGGCCTTGACCGTCGTGTTTGCGTTGAGCAGGTAGTTCACGCCGATGGCCAGTGCGTAGCGATTGGCGCCCTTGTCGCAACCATCGACGAGGGCGGTCGAGCAACCAAGGTTGCCGTCGGGGCCGATACCATTGCGTCCGTCGGCCGACGAATACTGCAGCAGGCCGCCGCCGTTCTTCGCGTTGTTGATGTAGTCCAGCCGCGCCACGGCTTCCCAGCGCGGGATGAACTTGTAGGCCGCCAGCGCAGAGACGCCCCACCAGCGCGCGTCGCGCAAGCTGCCATCCGCGGCCGGAGTGATCGACGCATCCTTCTGGCGCCCGATGCCGATCTGGCCTTGCAGCGTGAGGTCGCCACGGATGAAGTAAGCATCGGCCTCGAACAGGTCGAGGCGGGAGTCGGGCTGTGCGACCACGGCGCCGTTGGCATCGAGCACGTTGGCAGTGAAGTTCACTGCCTTGCCGTGCACTCCGGCAAAACCGAAGCCGTTGAACTCGCCCTTCGAGTAGTCGACACGGTATGCGAGTACCGGTGACTTGCGGTTGGCCGACTGCTTCGTCTGGTTGTAGTTGCCGAGCACCGCCTTCACGTCCCACTTGCCGCTGATGATCTCCATGCCGGCCGCTGTGTAGGCGGTGGGTTCAGTGAAGTCGAGCAGCAGCCCGCGCGTGACGAGCTTGGTGGTCGTGGCCTGGACGTACTCGTAGCCCGACCAATCGGGAATCTGCCCGGCAATGAAGCGCGTTTGCAAGTCCCCCAGCGGGATCGAGACCGAGGCTTCATGGACGATCGAGTTGCCACCGGCGTCGGCAATCGAGCCGGCGCCGCGGTTGGGCATCAGCGTGAGGCGCCACTTGGTGCCGCCATCCATCTCTTTCTGGAAGTCGATGCTTGCGGTGCCGAAGTATGAGTTGTCGTAGTTGTAGCCATCGTCCGAGACCCGGTTCAGGAACTGGAAACCGGCGCGGTTTTGCGCGCGGTTGTAGATGTAGGTCGGGTCGATGTAGCCGCTGACCTTGAAGTTCTTCAGGCCCTGCGCCTCGATCGCGTCTTCGAGCGCCTCGGTCTTCACCGTGACACGGTTGAAGTCTTGCGCTTGTTGCGGCGTCATGCCCCATTGCTTGTCGCCATCGGCAGGCTTGTCCTTCGCCTTAAGTGCTTCCTCGAGCTGCGTGACGCGATCTTTCAGCGCCTTCAGCTCTTTCATCAGCGCATCGTTCGATTGCGCCAGAGCCAGCGACGGAAAGGCTGCTGCCAGGGCGAGGGCGATGGCGTGCAGTTGCAGTTTCTTCATACGGTCTCTCCTCTTGTTGATTCGGGTCGGGTATGCGGGTTCATCCGGCGCGTACTGCCGCGGCCATCTCTGCGGCGCGGATGCGCTCGCGCCGGGCGATGATGTAGCTCGCGGCGACCACGCCGGTCGAAACCACGACGACGATCAGCGTGGCGATGGCGTTCACGCTCGGGTTCAGGCCGAGCTTGGCGCGCGAGAAGATCACCAGTGGCATCGTGGTGGCACCAGGGCCCGACAGAAAGGCCGAGAGCACCACGTCGTCGAGCGAAAGCGTGAAGGTCAGCAGCCAGGCCGACATCAGCGCCTGCGAGATCATCGGCAGCGTGACCAGCGCGAACACCTGCCAGGGTTTGGCGCCGAGGTCGAGTGCGGCTTCTTCGAGCTGCGGGTTCAAGTCTTGAAGGCGCGCCTGCACGATCACCGCGGCGTAGGCCATGCCGAGCAGCAGGTGGCCCATCCAGATGGTGGCCAGGCCGCGCTCGGGGAAACCGAGCGCACG
>JAYVTD010000586.1:0-4879 GCA_043774765.1 Rhizobacter sp.
CCGTGGCCGCGGTGACGCTGCAGGTCGCGCCGCTGGTGCGCACACTGCAATTTTCGGCACGCGTGGCCGCCGCATCGCGGGTCGACGTGGGCAGCACGCTGACCGGGCGCGTGCTCCAGGTCAGCGTCGTCGAAGGTGCCCAGGTCAAACGAGGTGATGCGCTGGTGCGCCTGGAGAGCGACGAGTTGCAGGCCACGCTGGCGCAGGCGCTCGCCAGCGAACGCCAGGCGGCCGCCCAGCTGGCGGGCCTGCGCAGCACCGGCCGCTCGGGCGCGCAGTCGGTGGTCGCGCAGGCGGACTCCGTGCTGCTGGCAGCGCGCGCCGACCTGCAACGCACCCAGGCGCTCGTGGCCCAGGGTTTCCTCAGCCCGGCACGGCTCGACGAAGCGCAACGCGCGGTGTCGGTGGCACAGGCACAACAGGCTGGGGCGCAGGCGCAGCGCGCCGCGAACGCCGAACAGGGCAGCGACGTGACTCAGGCGCAGGCGCAGCTCGCGCTGGCCGCTTCAGCCACCGCCGCTGCCCGCGCCCGGCTCGCGCAGGCGGTGCTCACGGCACCGGCCGACGCCAAGGTGCTGGCCCGCCTGGTCGAACCCGGCCAGATCGTGCAGCCGGGGCGGGCGCTGATCACGCTGGCGCTCACCGCCGCACCCCAACTCTCGGCCCAGGCCGACGAGCGCTTTCTCGAACAGTTGCAGATCGGCCAGGTGGCCAGCGTGGTGGCCGACGCCTACCCGGGCCAGCGCTTTGCCGCCCGGGTGCAGTCGATCGCGCCACTGGTCGATGCCCAGCGTGGTGCGGTCGAAGTCAAGTTCTCGCTGCCGCAGGCGCCGCCGGCGTTCCTGCGCGAAGACATGACACTTTCGGTCGAAGTCGAAACCGCGCGCCGCGACGCGGCACTCGTGGTGCCCGCCGGTGCGCTGCGTGCCGATGCGGCCGCCAGCGGCGCGTCGGTGCTGATCGAGCGCAGCGGGCGCGTCGAGCAGCGCAGCGTGCGGCTGGGGCTGCGCACGCTGGATGCCGCCGAGGTGCTGAGCGGGCTGGCGGCGGGCGACACGGTGTTGATCGGCCCCGCGCCCGAGCCCGGCCGCCGGGTGCGGGCCGACGTGTCGGCCGCGCCGGGGCCGGCAGCCACGGCGCCGAAGGCCAGCCGCGAAGACGCCGGCTCGGCGATGAGCAACGCGATGGGGCGCTGAAGCACATGTTCAACGGCCTGGGTTTCGAGCGCCGCGTTGCCACGCGCTTCCTGCGCGAAGGGCGCATGCAGACACTGCTCATCATCATCGGCGTGGCCGCCGGTGTGGCGGTGGTGGCCTACATCTCGGCGCTGATCACCGGGCTGCAGAAGAACACGCTCGACAAGACCCTCGGTGCGCAGGCGCATGTGACCCTGAGCGAACGTGAAGACGTGGTCACGCCGGCCGCCGCGCCGAGCGCCGGCACCAGCGTACTGACCCAGACCCAGGCGCGCGCCCAGCGCCTGCGCTCGATCGCCAACTGGCAACCGCTGGTGCCGCTGCTCGAAGCCGTGCCGGGTGTGGCCGCGGTCTCGGCCAGCGTGACGGGGGCCGGTCTGGCGCTGCGCGGCGAGGCCACCAAGTCGATCGCACTCGTCGGCGTGGACCTCGACCGCTACGACCGCATCGTGCACCTGCGCTCCAAGGTCGTAGCGGGTGTGGCGCGGCTCGGGCCGGGCGAGGCCGTCATCGGCCGCGAGCTCGCCAACGACCTGGGCGTGCGTGTGGGCGACCGCATCGGCCTGGCCACCGGCAACGTGTCCGATTCGGTTCGGGTGACGGCGCTGGTCGACCTGGGCGTGCGCGAGCTCAACCGGCGCAGCGTGTTCGTGCCGCTGCGCGCCGCCCAAAGCCTGCTCGGCCTGCCCGGCGGCGCGACCAGCCTGGAGCTCACGCTCGACGACATCTGGTCGGCCGAAAGGATCGCCGCCGAGCTGGCGCGGCGCCTGCCGTACAAGGTGGAAAGCTGGCAGCAGGCCAATTCGTCGCTGGTATCGGCACTGAATGCGCAGTCGATCAGCACCGGCGTGATCCGCGCGGTGGTGCTGGTCGTGGTCGTGCTCGGCATCGCCAGTGTGCTGGTGGTGTCGGTGGTGCAGAAGCGGCGCGAGATCGGCATTCTTCGCGCGATGGGTGCCACGCAAGGGCAGGTGCTGCGCATTTTCCTGCTGCAGGGCGCGATCGTCGGCGCGCTCGGCTCGACGCTGGGCGTGCTGCTCGCGGTCGGGCTGATCTGGGCGTTCTCGCGCCTGGTCAAGGGTGGCGACGGGCTCCCGCTGTTCGTGATCTCGCTCTCGCCCGCGCTGGCGCTGCAGGTGGCCGGTCTGGCCACGCTGTGCGGCGTGCTGGCCGCCGTGGCACCGGCGCGGCGCGCGGCCCGCCTCGACCCGGCACAAGCGATCCGGATGTGAGCCGATGAGCGCAGCGCCATCGGGGCTCCAAGAAAGTGATCTCGTGACGGCCGAGCGCCCGCCGCTGCTCGAGCTGGGTGACATCCACAAGAGCTACAACATCGGCCTGCCGAACCAGGCCGAGGTGCTGCACGGCCTGTCGTTGCGGATTGAGCGGGGCGAGTTCGTGGCGCTGATCGGGCCTTCGGGTTCAGGCAAGAGCACCTTGCTGAACATCATCGGCCTGCTCGAGCGCACCACCTCGGGCAGCTACCGCATCGACGGCAGTGAAACGAGCGCGCTGAACGACACCGAACTCACATTGCGCCGGCGCACCACGCTGGGCTTCGTGTTCCAGTTCCACCACCTGCTGCCGGCCTTCACCGCGCTGGAAAACGTGACCCTGCCGGCGCTGATGCGCGAAGGCCGCGTCACGCCGGTGCAGCGCGAGCGGGCGCTGGCCGTGCTCGCGGCGGTGGGGCTGGGGAACGCTACGGCCAAGCGCCCGGGCGAGCTCTCTGGCGGCATGCAGCAGCGGGTGGCGATTGCGCGCGCCCTGGTGCTGGAGCCGCCGCTGGTGCTGGCCGACGAACCCACGGGCAACCTCGACACCCAATCGGCTGACGAAGTCTTCGAGCTGATGCGCCGGATGCACGCCGAGTTGAAGATTTCGTTCCTGCTGGTGACCCACGACCCGCGCCTGGCGGCGCGCTGCGATCGGCTGATCGAGCTGGTCGACGGGCGCATCCAACGCGACGAACCCGTGCTCGCCAGTCCGGCGGTGGCGCCTGCCTGACGGCCGGCGTCGCCGTTTCAGCGGCCGACCGACAGCAAGCGGTTCTCGCGTGCCGGGCCGCGCAGCATGAAGCCGCTGCTCGGGGCCGCGGTGCGCGCTGCCGCCTGCGGCTGGTCCAGGCCCACCGAGAGCACCGGGCATGCGCCGGTGCTGCGGTAGCCGAGCGCGCTGGCGAGCATCGCCTCGCTGGTGTCGCCGAGCGCGTGGCTCAGATCATCGGCGACCGTGCAACCGGCAATGCCGGTCGCACCCGCACCGGCGGGAACGAAGCCGTCGGGGTAGTCGCCGAAGCCCTTGGCGTTCGTGCCCTTGAACTCGATCGGGAAAAACGAGATGCCGCAGTTGTCTTTGGCGGTGAAGCCGTAGGGCTTGCCACAGGTGGTGCCGCCGATCAGCCGCACGTCGACATCCACGCCGCGCAGGCCGTTGATGATCGACTCGCTGGCCGAGCAGGTGCCCGACTGCGTCAGCACATAGACCCGCGGCAGGCCCAGCGTGGGCAGTGACGTTCCGCCCCTGCTGGTGTCGGAGAACGGTGTGGTGGTGCCCGAGCCGCGTTTGTTGTTGTAGCTGAGCAGCTCGAACAGCCGGCCCTGGATGCGCGCCGGGCCGGCGATCATGTAGGCGAGCTCGCTGGCGATGTAGAGGTAGCCACCGCCGTTGTAGCGCAGGTCGAGCACCAGGTCGTCGATGCCCTGGGCGTTGAAATAGTTCACCGCTTCGACCAGCTGCGCCTCGGCGGTGGCGAGGTGGTCGTTGAAGACCAGGTAGCCCACCTTCTTGCCGTCGAGCGCGGTCACCACGCTGCGCGTAAGCACCGGCACCTTGGTGACGTTGGCGCTGGTGAGCGTCACGCTGAAGTCGGCCGAACCGGCGCGGCTGAAGACCCAGTTGTGGGCCACGCCCAGGGTGTCGGGGGAAAAAGCGGCGTTCAACATGGCCACGCCGGCCGGGCTGTTCGTGTCGGCAGAGACACCATCGACCGTCACGACCTGGTCGCCGCGCCGCAGTGCCTTGATCGCTGCCTCGGTGCCGGGCTCGACGTAGGCCACTCGGATGTTGCGGTGCGGCGTCTCCGGCTTCACCACCAGCGAGCCGAACACCAGCTCGAAGCCATAACCCGGCGTGACCCCCGATTGCGACAGCGCGATCCATTGCGCCGTGCGGTAGGTGAAGCCGAATCTGTCTTTGCGGGCGCCCGAGGCCGTCAGGGCCGGGGTCTTCAAGGCGTGGAAGTAGTTATCGATCGAGCTGTAGACGTCGGCCGTGTCGCTGAACGCCGCGGCGCTCGCATCGACGACCGGCACCTCGTCGTACCAGAGGTAGGCTTCATCGAAGTACGAGCGCAGCCATTGTTTTTCGACGTTCAGGCTGCCGGTCTTCAGCGCCGTGGAGGCATAAGGGTTGGTGGCGCTGCATTGCTGGGCCGACTGCGCCGAGGGCTGGATGCCGTCGCTGTTGGGCACCGGGGCGGAGCCGCCGCCCCCACCGCAGGCCGACAAGGCGGCTGCGAGCACCAGTGCCGCAACCTTTTTCGCGCACGGTTGCGGCCGCCTCGGGAATGTGGGGTTTGCCAACGTGCGCCTCCGCCAGGTGGATGGTGATTCACCGAACCACCCCGGCGCACGCGGCGCCGCGGGGTCGGCCATCGGATCCAACTCATTGTAGGGAGCCGG
>JAYVTD010000587.1:0-2600 GCA_043774765.1 Rhizobacter sp.
GAGGAACTCTTGCGCGAGCGACTCGGGCACGTCGAAAGAAACGATCACGGCTTCGTCGGTATCGGCGACAACGCTCTTCACGCGCAGCGGGTGGAAGTGCAGGCTCATTGTTGCCCCCTTGGCGCTGCGCGCCGTCCCCCCGAGGGGGAGTATTCGCCCTTGGGGCGGCCCGGCGTGCTCATATCGGCTTGAAGTGTTCGAAGGGTTCGCCGCAGGCAATGCAACGGTAGGTCGCCTTGCAGGCGGTCGAGCCGAAGGCCGACAGGCGTTCGGTGTTCATGCTCTCGCAGCGCGGGCAGGCCAACGCAGTGGCCTTGACACGAGGCATGAAGCGCATCGTCACGCCTGACGAAACATCGGCCGGGCCGGGCGGTGCGATGCCGTACTCGCGCAGCTTGCGCCGGCCCTCGAGGGTGATCCAGTCGGTCGTCCAGGCCGGGGCGCGCTGCATCAGCACCTGCACCGGGCCGAGGCCGGCGCTGACCAGCGCGTCGACGACGCTGCGTTCGATCAGCTCGGTCGCAGGGCAGCCGGAATAGGTCGGCGTGAGCACGACGGTCAGGCCCTCGGCGTTCAGGCGCAAATCGCGCAGGATGCCGAGCTCGCGCACCGAGACGACCGGCACTTCGGGGTCGAGCACGGTGTCGAGCACGGCCCAGGCGCGGGCCAGACGCAGGTCGGTCGGCTCGACGTGCTCGGCCACCGCGTTCACCACACACCCCCGGGGAAAGTACGCTGCAGGTGCTGCATCTCGGCCAGGATGTAGCCCATGTGTTCGCTGTGGCGCCCCACTTTGCCGGTGCTGCGGAAGGCGCGGTCGGCGGGCGCCTTGAGCTTCGCTTCGGCCAGGACGGGCAGCACCTCGGCCATCCATTCCTCGTGCAAGTCGGCCCAACGCGGGCCGAGACCCGTGCTCGCCGCATGTTCGTCGACCGCGTCGGTCTCGAACATCTCGGCCACATAGGGCCACAGCAGTTCGAGGGCCGCAGCTGCACGCTTCGCCGACTCCTCCGTCCCATCACCCAGTCGCAGCAGCCAGTCGCCAGCGTGCTGCTGGTGATAGCGCGCTTCTTTCACGGCCTTGCCGGCGATCGCGGCGAGTTCGGCATCGCTCGACTGCTGCAGGCGCTGCCACAACAGTTTCAGCAGCGTCGCCATCGCGAAGTTTCGCAGCACCGTCACCGCGAAGTCGCCGCGCGGCAGTTCCACCAGCGTCAGGTTCAGGTAATCGCGCTCGTCGCGCAGGAAAGCGAGCTGGTCTTCATCGTGGCCCGCGCCTTCCAGCTCAGCGGCGCGCGTGAGCACGGCACGTGCCTGGCCGACCAGATCGAGCGCCATGTTGCTGAGCGCAATGTCTTCTTCGAGGATCGGCGCGTGCCCGCACCATTCGGCCAGGCGCTGCGCGTGGATCAGGCAGCTGTCGCCCAGGCGCAGCAGGTACTGCACCGCAGGGTCGCGAGAGACTTTGATCGAGGCTTGCATCACATGTGGTCCAGCGACTTGGGCAGCTCGTAGAAGGTCGGGTGGCGGTACACCTTGTCTTCCATCGGGTCGAAGTACATCGCCTTCTCGCCCGGGTCGGAAGCAACGATCTGGTCGGAGCGCACGACCCAGATGCTGGTGCCTTCCTGGCGCCGTGTGTACACGTCGCGGGCAAGCTGGATCGCCAGCTTCGGGTCGGCCGCGTGCAGGCTGCCGCAGTGTTTGTGGTCGAGGCCCGACTTGTTGCGCACGAACACTTCCCAAAGCGGCCATTCGTTCTTCAACGTCTCGTTCATGCCGCTTCCTTCAGTTCGTGTTTGCGCGCGTTGGCAAGCGCTGCGTCGCGCACCCAGGCGCCGTCTTCCCAGGCCTTCACGCGTGCGGCCAGGCGCTCGCGGTTGCACGGGCCGTCGCCGTTGACCACACTCCAGAACTCGCTCCAGTCGATGGTGCCGAAGTCGAAGTGCTGGCGCGCCTCGTTCCACTTCAGTTCGGGGTCGGGCATGGTCACGCCGAGCGTCCTGGCCTGCTCGACGGTCGCGTCGACGAACTTCTGGCGCAGGTCGTCGTTGCTGATGCGCTTGATGCCCCAGCGCATGCTCTGCTCGCTGTTGGGCGAATCGGCGTCGGGCGGGCCGAACATCATCAGACTCGGCCACCACCAGCGGTTCACCGCGTCCTGCACCATCTCGCGCTGCGCTTCGGTGCCGCTGGTCATCATGGTCAGCAGCGCCTCGAATCCCTGGCGCTGGTGGAAACTCTCTTCGCGGCAGACCCGCACCATCGCGCGTGCATACGGCGCAAAGGAGCAGCGGCACAGCGGCACCTGGTTCATGATCGCCGCGCCGTCGACCAGCCAGCCGATCACGCCCATGTCGGCCCAGCTGAGCGTGGGGTAGTTGAAGATCGAGCTGTACTTGGCGCGGCCGCTGTGCAGCGCGTCGAACAGCTGGTCGCGCGAAGTGCCGAGTGTTTCGGCCGCGGCGTAGAGGTACAGGCCGTGGCCGGCTTCGTCTTGTACCTTGGCCAGCAGGATCGCCTTGCGCTTGAGCGTGGGCGCGCGGCTGATCCAGTTGCCTTCGGGCAGCATGCCGACGATCTCTGAGTGCGCGTGCTGG
>JAYVTD010000588.1:0-4024 GCA_043774765.1 Rhizobacter sp.
TCGACAAGTTGAGCTTGGTGCAGTCGGGTGGGCCCGAGCGTTTCAAGGTGACCTTCAATGTCGACAACCGCAAGGCCACGTTCGAAGTCACCGCGAGCAGTGTCGTGAACCCGTTCAAGCTGCCCGAACTCGCGTCGTTCGGTTGCCCTAACGCCATCTGAGCACGGTGCGTTCCCAGTGACCGACTTCAGCACTATCGAGCCCGTGCCCGCCTGGTTCGGCAAGATCGCCTGCCTGGGCGATTTCGCCAGCCGCCGGCTGCCGCAAGACACGACGCAGGTGTTCGACACCTGGCTTGCGCGCGGCGTCGAAACGAGTCGCAGCCAGCTCGGCGAACGCTGGTTGAACGTGTACCTCACGAGCCCGCTGTGGCGCTTCGCGCTCGCGCCGGGGGTGCTCGACACACGCTGGTGGTTCGGCGTCTTGATGCCCAGCGTCGACAACGTCGGCCGCTATTTCCCTTTGCTGGTCACACAGGCCTGCAGCGAAGCGCCGCAGAACAGCGACGGCCTGAACCAGCTCGAATACTGGTACTCGAACATCGCCCGCGCCGCGCTCGGCACGCTGCAGCCGGGCGGCAGCCTCGAGCAGTTCGAGACCGAGCTGGCGCAGACGCCGCCGCTGCCGATGAGCGAGCCGGCCACGCCCTGGGCTGCGGCACAATGGCCCGAACGCAGCCGACACGAACTGAAGAGCGGCGTGACGCTGGCGCAATGCCTCAACGAGTTGGCGGTGGTCGAAAGCCTGCGTCGCTTTCGCGGCTGTTCGTTGTGGTGGTCGTTGCGGCCGGGTTCGGGCCCGAGCAGCCTGAGCACGGCGGTCGGTCTGCCCGGCGGCGATTCCTTCATTCACATGCTCGAAGGCACCTGGTGAAGATGACGTTCTCGCAACCCGCTGGTGCGCCCCATCAGGGAGAGCGGTCTTGACCGACAAGAACGGCACGCCGTCGGCCTTCACCGAGTTCGCGACCACGATGGCCAGTGTGCGCCCGGTGCCGCCACCACCCGGCGAAGCCGGCAACGCGTTGCCGGCGGGCTACCAACTGCACGAGTTCCAGATCGTGCAGGTGGTCGGAGAAGGCGGTTTCGGCATCGTCTACCTGGCCAACGACCTGCAGCTGCAGCGCACCGTGGCACTCAAGGAATACATGCCCAGCTCGCTCGCCACACGCGGCGCCGACCACGGCGTCTCGCTGCGCTCCGAGCGCCACCGCGAAACCTTCGAGCTCGGGCTGCGCAGCTTCGTCAACGAAGCACGGCTGCTCGCGTCGTTCGACCACCCTTCGCTGGTGAAGGTGTACCGCTTCTGGGAACAGAACGGCACCGCCTTCATGGTGATGCCGTATTACGAAGGGCCGACGCTGAAGATGCTCTTCAAGCAGTCGCCGCACCCGCCCGACGAAGCCTGGCTGAAGAACCTGCTCAGGCCGCTGCTCGACGCGCTGCAGATCATCCACAACGACCACTGCTATCACCGCGACATCGCGCCCGACAACATCCTGCTGCTCGGCTCGCAGCTCAAGCCGCTGCTGCTCGACTTCGGCGCGGCGCGGCGCGTGATCGGTGATGCAACGCAGGCGCTGACCGTGATCCTCAAGCCCGGTTACGCTCCGGTCGAGCAATACGCCGAAGTGCCATCGATGAAACAGGGCGCATGGACCGACGTGTACGCGCTGTGCGCCGTGTTGTACGCGGGCATCACCGGGCGCGCGCCGACCCCTTCGGTCGGCCGGCTGATGAAGGACGAGATGGTGCCGGTCTCGCAAAGCGCGCGCGGCAAGTACTCGGCCGCGTTTCTCGCCGCGATCGACCACGGCCTGGCGGTGCGCCCCGAGCACCGGCCCCAAGACATCGCCTCGCTGCGCGCCAGCCTGTTCGCCACCGAACTGCCCGATGCGGGCGACGACGTGACCCTGATCCGCCCGACGATCCAGCCGCTTCCGGTGCTGCTGGAGCCCGCGGGCGGCCCGCCTTCGACGGGGTTCGGCGCGCTCTCCGCGGCACCGCAGTCCGACTTCCGCCCACCAGCGCAGGCACCGGTGGCACGCAAGTCGCGCGTGCCGATGATGGTCGGCGGGGTGGTGCTCGCCGCCGGTGCAGCAGGCGTGGTGTGGTTCGCAACCCGCGGCCCGGCCAAACCCGTCGAGGCCGGCGCGCCCGCTGCGACAACTCCGACGCCACAAGCCACCGCGCCCGCGGCCAGCAACATCGTCGCCGCACCGATTATTGCCGTACCCACCGCACCGCCGGTGCGCGGGCCGTTCAGCACCGTGGCCGCGCTCGAAGACATCGTGCGCCATTCCGACCCGCTGATTTCGGTCAATACGCTGGCCGACAAACAGAGCCTGGTGATCGGGCGCGACCGCATGAAGTTTCGTGTCAAATCGAGCGAGGCGGGTTACCTCTACGTGTTCTTCAGCGGCACCGACAACGCCGGCCTGACCCTGCTGTTCCCGAACGCCAACGACGCCAAGAACCGGATCGCGGCCGACACCGAGACGGTGCTGCCGCGCGAAAGCTGGAACATCGACGCCGGCGGCCCGCCCGGCGTGAATCACATCGTGACGATGGTCTCGCGCTCGCCGCGCGACTTCTCCGGCGTCGGGCTCAAACCGGCCAACCCGCTGTCGGAATTCGACCTCGCCACCCTGCAGCGCCTGTGGTCGGCAACGCCCGCCGACAGCAGCGTTTACGCCGGCACCGCGCGCTGTGTGGTGGGCGCCGCCTGCCCGGCGGAGTTCGGCGCCACGCTGATCCGCATCGCCGAAGAAGCGCCGGGCAAGTAGCCCGACGCGCAGCGCAGCGCAGCGCGAGCGCCGACTACTGCGTGATGGTCGTGATCGTGACGCGGCGGTTTTCGGCAGCGGCCACGTCGCGTGTGTTCATCGGCTCGGTATCCCCCTTGCCCACGGCGCGCAGGCGCGCCTCGGCGATGCTGTGGCTGCCCACCAGGTAAGCACGCACGCTCTCGGCGCGCTGTTGCGACAGCAGCTGGTTGGCATCGGCCGCGCCGCGCGCGTCGGCATGGCCTTCGACTTCGAAGCTGAAGTCTTTCAGCCGGTCGTTCTTGAGCGCCGCCGCCACCACGTCGAGCTGCTCCTTGGAGCGCGCCGTCAGCTGCGCCGAGTTGGTCTCGAAGGTGATCAGCAAGGACGCGCTGGCTTTCTTGCGCGGCGCGAGCACCGCAGCGGCAGGTGTGTTGGACGTGACCCGCAGGCTGCGCGTGCGCACCGCCACGTCGGCATCGCCGTTGGCGTCGCCCGCGGCCGGGGCGGCGGCCGGTGCCGCCGCGGCGGGTGTCAGCGCATCCAGCAGGTTGCTCTCGGTGACGGCCTTGCCACTGAGCACCTTGCCGTTGCCCGCCTGGGCCCAGACCAGCTGCGAGACCACGAGGCACGACACCACGCCGGCTGCGGCCAGGCGTTTGGCCAGGGTGGTGGGGTGGGACAGTGCGGGCGAGAAGTTGGCGGTTTGCATGATGATTTCCTTGGTTCGGATCTGACAGGTTTGATTGCGGCCGGCTACAAGGGTCCAATGCGCGTGACTTCGGCCGGGTTGCCGACCCAGACCGCGACCGCGCTGAAGTTGTCCTGGTTGGCACGCTGGCGCTCCTGCACCAGCGTCTGCATGGCGTCGAGCCAGGCCTCGATGCTGTCGGCCTCGGCCAGGCAGTGTTCGATGTCGGCTTCTTCGAGGCGGTCGTACCAGCCGTCGGAGCAGAGCAGAAAAGCGTCGCCGTCCTGCACCACGAAACCGGGGTCGCTGACATGCGGCTCGATCGGCTCGTCGGAGCCCATCGCCGCTATCAGCTGGTTGCGCTGCGAATGGCTGCGCGCTTCGTGGGGCGCGATCAGGCCGGCGTCGACCATGGTCTGCACCACGCTGTCATCGCGCGTGACCTGGGCGACGCGGCCCTGGCGCAACAGGTACAGGCGCGAGTCGCCCACGTGCGACCACACCGCCTGGCGGCTGGCCTTGCCGATCCACAGCATCACCAGCGTGGCGTGCATGCGCTTCTGGCCGCG
>JAYVTD010000589.1:0-2936 GCA_043774765.1 Rhizobacter sp.
GGCACCCAGGCGCCGCTGTTCATCAGGCTCTGAAAACGCCCGACGATCTGCCCACCTTGCACCAGCACCGCGGCGATCTCGGTCGCGCGGGCGCCCTGGCCGGGCGAGATGCCGGTGGTTTCGAAGTCGATGACGGCAATGGTTTCCATGAACTGCGCGCATTCTGGCCGACGCGGCAGAATCGGTCGCATCGGAGGTTCACCCCCATGACCAGCACGTCTCGAGCCGCACCGCCGCCCACCCAGCTTCAGAAGGCCGAGCGCTTCGCAGCGCTGCACCGCGGCCCCGCGCTGTTCGTGATGCCCAACCCGTGGGACGCCGGCTCGGCGTTGATCCTCGCCAAGCTCGGCTTCGAAGCGCTCGCCACGTCGAGCGCTGCGTGCGCGATGGCGCTCGGCCGGCGCGACGGCCAGCTCACGCGCGACGAAGCGCTGGCGCACGGCCGCGCCATCGTGGTGGCCACCGATCTGCCGGTGGCCGCCGATCTGGAAAACGGATTCGGCCACGCACCCGGCGATGCAGCGCTGACGATCCGCCTGGCCGGTGAAGTGGGCCTCGTCGGCGGTTCGATCGAAGACGCGAGCGGCGATGCGGCCAGGCCGCTCTACGAATTCAACCATGCGGTCGAGCGCGTGGCCGCTGCGGCGGAAGCTGCGCGCGCTCACGCTTTCCCGTTCACGCTGACCGCGCGGTCCGAGAACTACCTGCGCGGCCACCCCGATCTCGACGACACGATCCGGCGCCTGCAGGCCTTCGAAAAGGCCGGCGCCGACGTGCTGTTCGCGCCCGGTCTGCCCGACCTGGCGGCGGTGCGCACGGTGTGCGCGTCGCTGCAGAAACCCTTCAGTTTCATGGCCAGCATTAAGGGCAAGTCGTTCAGCGTGGCCGAGCTTCAGGCCGCAGGCGTGCGCCGCGTGAGCCTGGCCACGTCCTTGTACCGCGCCGCCATGGCGGGGCTGCAAACGGCCGCGCGCGAAGTCAAAGAGAACGGCAGCTTCGGTTACCTTGACCGGCTCTGAAGCCACGGCCGCAGCCGCAGCCGCAGCCGCAGCCGCAGCCGCCGTCAGTCTTGTGTGTCGGTGTCGAACTCGTCGGTCTCACCGCCGGCGGTGCTGCCGCGCAGCATCGGCCGCACCGCCGCGCGCACCGCGTTGCGGCCGTTCGCCTTGGCCTCGTAACACGCGGCATCGGCGTCGGCCAGCCACGACGCGGCGTCGCGCGTCTCGGCCACGAGTGCGGCCACGCCCACGCTGGCGCCCACGCGAAGCGTGCGGTCCTGCCAGGGCAGGGCCAGCGCCGCCACCGCAGCGCGCACGTTCTCGGCAATGCGCAGCCCCACCTCGGGCGTGCAGCGTTCGAGCAGCAGCGCAAATTCGTCGCCGCCCATGCGCACCACGAGGTCGCTGGCACGCACCTGTGAAACGATGGCCGCCGCCACGGCCTTGAGCACCGCGTCGCCGGCGGCGTGGCCGGCGCTGTCGTTGATCGGCTTGAAGTGGTCCAGGTCGATCATCACGACCGCGGCCGGCACCGAGCGCGGCATGGCGGCGAACACCGCCTTCAGGCGCTGGTCGAGCGCCTTGCGGTTGGCCAGGCCGGTGAGCGCGTCGTGCGTGGCCGACCACTCGAGCCGCTCGCGCTCCTTGATGTCGTCGCCGATGTCGTTGAGGGTCCAGATGGTGCCGGCTTGCATGTCGGCAGCGTCGACCGGGCGGCCGCGCAGGCAGGCCCAGAAGCGGGTGCCGTCGGCGCGCAGCATTTCCCACTCGCCGATGTAGGGCTCGCCGGCCGCGAAAGCCTTGCCGACTTGCGGGCCGACCGATTCGTAGTCGGCATTCGAGGCATAGATGAGCCGCGCCGGCTGGCCCACCACCTCGTGCTCGGCACGCCCGAACAGGCGGCAGAACTCGGCGCTGACGAGCTCGAAGCGTTGCGCCCGCGTGAAGCAGATGCCGACCGGCGCGGCGCCCATCACCGAGCCGAGCTTTTGCAGCAGCCCGGTGTTGAAGGCTTCGAGCTGGGCGCGCTCGGCGCCCACGTGGCGCAGCACGCGCGCCAGGCGGCCGAGTTCACCGCCCACTTCGGGCCAGCCGGTGTGGGCGTCTTGCGAACCGTCGAACAGGTGCTGGGCGCGGTGTTCGAGCTGCGTCAGCGGCCGCAGCAACCACCACAGAAGCAGCAGTGTCGACAGCGACACGGCCAGGATCAACCCGGCCGCCCACAACAAGGCGTGCTGCCGTGCGGCGCGCAGCGGGGCCAGCAACTCAGCCTGCGGCATCGCGCGCCAGACCACCCAGTCGGTGCCGGCCACGCCGGCGGCGCTGACGAGTTCGTCGGCCTGCGGCAGGTTCATGCCGGCCGGTTCGGCCGCACTGCCGGCCTCGACCCACGACGCGAAGGCCTGCGACAGGCGCCGCTCGCTGGCCAGCGTTTGCAGAAGGCGCGCGCGCGTCGGGTGCGCGAGGATGCGGCCCTGCCCGTCGGTCACGATCGTGACGGCGGTAGCGTCGGGGTCGGCATCGAGGCCGTCGACCAGGTCGCCCAGCAGGTCGCGGCTGGCCAGCTGCAGCGCACCACCCAGCACGCCGAAGAGCTTGCCCTCGGCGCGCAGCGGCGCGGTGAACACGATCACGGGTTCGTTCGACACGCGCCCGGGCACCGGGTCGGAAACGATTGCGCGCTGTTCTGCGACGGTGCGCTTGAAGTAGTCGCGGTCGCGCAGGTTCACATCGGGGCGGCGCGGCCCGGCGGCGTCGACGTACACCTGCATCTGGCCGTCGGGCGTGGTGGCGAAAAGGTTCGCGAACAGGCCGCGCAGCACCGGCTGCGATTCCATGAAGCCGACGAGCCGCGTGTTGTCGGCCAGGGTCGCGGCATCGATGCGTGCTGCGGTGGCCTGCAGTGCCACCTGCAGGTCGATGACCCGGCGCGACAGC
>JAYVTD010000590.1:0-3053 GCA_043774765.1 Rhizobacter sp.
GACCGCGATGGTCTCGACGCCAAGCCGCTGCAGCGCGATCAACACCTCCTTGCCGAGTTCGCCGCTGCCGAGCAGCATCACGCGGGTGGCCTGGGGCGAATGCGGGGTTCCGAGCGTTGTCATGAAAGTGTCCTGGGTTCGGCAAGGGTGAAAGGGTTTGGCGTGATTTTCCACGTAAGGCCAGGGCGCGCGCCCGGCCTCTTCCGGCCTCGGGCCGACCCTGCTCAACGACGCTTTATCATCTGACACATGAACCCCGGCCCCCGCGATGTCGCGCAGATTCGCCACGACAACGCCCTGCTCCTGTTCGACGAGTTCGTTCAGGCGACAGTCAAACACCCCGATGCCGCCACCCTGCGGGGCCTGGAAGGCCGCTTCGCCGAGCGGCTGCAGATCCAGCCGAGCTACTGGAGCCAGATCAAGGGCCGCTCGCGCCAGATCGGCGAGCGCCTGGCGCGGCAGTTCGAGCAGTTGTGCCACAAGCCTTCGGGCTGGATGGACGCGCCGCAGCGCACGCCGACCCGAACCGCCACGGCCAGCGCCTTCGCCGCAGCGCCGCCGCCTCTGCGTGAAGACGACGACCGCATGCACAACGTGCCACAGGACGACGACGAACGTTTCATCGTCGGCCTGGTGCTGACGTATTACCGCCGCCACCCACAGCGCGCCCGCGGCCGGCTGCTCGACCTGCTCGGTGAAGTGCTGACGCCGGCACCGGCCGCGCCACCCCGGCCCGGCGCCAAGGCCCCGTCTGCAGCCGACGACAGCGACCTGTGGCGCAAGACCCAGGCAGCGATCGCGCCGCTGAAGAAAAAGCGCTGAGTGCGGCGCGGCCGTTGGATCCGGCTCACCCCCTAGAACAAAGTGATCAACCCCTCTTGCGCAAGATAATCATTCGTTTATCATTTGCGCAAGTCAGGGCCGAAGTCTTACGCTCCGACGACACCCCGCCCCACTCACTTTCGAAAAGTCTCATGACCTACATCAGCGCATCGACCCGAACACTGGCTCCCCGCCTCGCGGCGCGTGCGGTGTTGTCGATGAATTTGCCCTCGAAGGTCATGGTTGCTCGCGCAGCACCACCGGGTTCGCCGCCACGCTGAACCGTCGCACGCGACGTTTCAGTCGCCGCACGGCCCGGGCTGCATCTGCACCCCGGGCCGTTTGCTTTTTGTCGCGTCACTTTTCACCGATTCCAGGAGAAGCCCCATGAAGATCACGATCACCGCCGCCAAGCCGCGCAACCCCGTCGTTGCGCACGCCCTTTTTCGCCGCGCAGGCAGCCACCGCCCCGGCGGCGGCGCCTCGCGTCAGCAAGCGTCTCGTTTGCTGCAACGCGAACTGGAACGACTGAAACACAGCCCATGAATGCAGCGCGGCCGACCCGCGCAGCCCCCGATGAAGGAAACGATCATGTCGAGCTTGAAAGACTTGCGCTGGAGCCCCGTCGCCCCCCAGCACCCGCACGGCGAAGCGGCACGCCGCCTCGTGGCCGTGGGCCTGCGCCGCGCCAGCGCGGTGTTGGCCCGCCTCTCCCGGCGCCTGACGCGCCCCGCCGTTCATGTGAAGCAGACCGAACCGCAGCTGGAGTTCTATGCCGAAGCCGGCGCGCCCGAGGGGGCCTTGTACCTCGACGGCAAGCTGGTGGGCTGGGTCTCCGGCATCACCCGGCTGTGATGGCCGATCGCGGTGCGCCGGCGCTGAAGCCGGCGCACCGCCCTTGCGCCCACCCTGCACCGATTTGTCAGCGCATGGCCAGCGCCGACTTGCGCTGCGGTGAAGGAAAGAGCTTGTCGATCGCTGCGATGTCGTCCGGCGCCAGCACACGCTCGCAGGCCGCGAAGTTCTCGCGCAGGTGCGCTTCGCGCACAGCCTTCGGAATCACCATCACGCCCGGCTCGGCCATCAGTCGGGCCAGCGCGAGTTGCGACGCGGTGGCGCCGACCCGTTCGCCGATTCGCGCCAGGCCCCTGTCGTGGGCCAGCACGCCCTGATCGACCGGGCTGTAGGCCATCAAAGGCATGGCGCGTTGGCGCTGCCACGGCAGCAGGTCGAACTCGGGGCCACGCTCGCTCAGCGAGTAGTAAACCTGATTGCTCGCGCAGCGCTCGCCGCCGGGCGTGCCCACGAGAGACTGCATCGCCTCGAGATCGAAATTGCTGACGCCCCAGTGCCGGATGCGCCCCGCCGCCTGCAGCGCTTCGAAGCCCGCGACGGTCTCGCTCAGCGCAAACGTGCCGGGCCAGTGCAGCAGGTACAGGTCGATGTGATCGAACGCCAGCCGCTTCAGGCTGCGTTCGCAAGCCGCCACGGTACCGGCGCGGCTTGCGTTGTGGGGGTAGACCTTGCTGACGATGAACAGCTCTTCGCGCCGCACGGCGTGCGAGCGCAACGCGTCGTCGAGTGCCTGGCCGAGCACCTGCTCGGCGCGCCCTTCGCCATACATCTCGGCGGTGTCGAAGGCGCGGTAGCCGATCTCGACCGCAAGGCGGATCGCCGCCACCTCGGCGCGCCGGCTGCGGGCCGATTCGCCCATGCGCCAGGTGCCCAGGCCGATCGAAGGCAGTGTTTCCCCTTGGGGCAGGCGGATGGTGTTCATGGGCGCAGGTGCAGACGCGATACTTCATCGTAGGCCAAACCGACCCGTGGAGCGAAGTGATGAGCAAGCGTTTTGTCGTCGAGAAAAAGAGGCTGCACGCTGCACGCTGGATCAACACCCCCTCGCCGGCGCTGGCCGAAGGCGAGCTGCGGATGCACATCGACTCGTTCGCGCTGACCTCGAACAACATCACCTACGCCGCGTTCGGCGACGCGATGAACTACTGGGGCTTCTACCCGACCGGTGAGGCCAGCACCGGCTGCATCCCGGTCTGGGGTTTCGCCACTGTGGCCGAATCACGCTGCGCCGGCGTCGAGCCCGGCGAGCGCTGTTACGGCTACTGGCCGATCGGTGACGAAGCGGTGTTGCAGCCGGCGCACGTGAACGAGGGCGGGTTTTCCGACGGCGCAGCGCACCGGCGCGAGCTGCACCCCGTCTACAACCAGTACCTGCG
>JAYVTD010000591.1:0-3987 GCA_043774765.1 Rhizobacter sp.
CGCACGCCCAGCACCGACAAGCTCTGCCGCAGCGGCGCGCTGGCCAACGTCAGGCCGAGCGATGGGTTCGGAGGATTGCGCCAGGACGTCATGGGAGAATGATAAACGCAAATCGTTCTCATCTGGCTTCACCCGGCACCGACAAGTGCGAATGTCCACAGCGCGCACCAAACCTGGGCAGGCGGGGCCCTCGCGCGCGGCGTGAGATGCTCACTGGATGTCTGCCAGTTCCTCGATCCGCGACACCCTGCGCCACGGCGCCTTCCGTGCCCTGCTCGGCGGCGGCAGCGTCTACTTCGTCGGCAACGCGATGCAGGCGATGGCCACGGCCTGGTTGATGGTCGAGCTGACTGGTTCGTCGTTCCTGGCCGCGCTGGTGCAGACCGCCGTGTTCCTGCCGATGTTCCTGCTGGCGCTGCCGGCCGGGGTGCTGGCCGACACCACCGACCGCCGCCGCCTGATCCTCGGCGCGCTGCTGGTCCAGGCGGTGACCGCCTCGACGCTCGCGCTGCTGGTGCTGAGCGACAACGCCGGCCCCGGCACCCTGCTGTTCTTCATCTTCGTTGCCGGCTGCTGCACCGCCCTGCTCTCGCCGGCCTGGAATTCGGCGATCGGCGACTCGATCCCGCGCGACGAGCTGCCGCAGGCGATCACCGCGATCTCGATCGCCTACAACGCGGCCCGCGCCGTCGGCCCGGCGCTGGCCGGCGTGGTGTTCGCACTGGCCGGTGCCGGCTGGATCTTCCTGATCGCCGTGCTCAGCACGCTGGCCATGTGGGTCGGCGTGCGCCGCTGGCCGCCGAAACCGCACCCGCCGTCGCGCCTGCCGGCCGAACGCCTGTGGGGCGGCATGCTGAGCGCGCTGCGCTTCGCCCGCCACTCCGAGGCGATCCTCGCGCAGCTGGTGCGCACCGTCGCCTACAGCGCTTCGGGCTCGGCGCTGTGGGCGCTGCTGCCGTCGATCGCGCAGCGCCAGCTCGGCCTCGGCGCGGCCGGTTTTGGCCTGCTGATGGGCTGCCTGGGCGGCGGCGCCGTGATGATCGGCCTGGTGGTCGGGCGGCTGCGCGAACGCGCCGGGCTGGAGCGGCTGGTCGCGGGAGGCTGCGTCGTGTTCGGCGGCGTGATGCTGATCGCCGCGTTCTCCCATTCGCGGCCGCTCGTGTACGCCGCCCTGGTGCTCGGCGGCGGCGCGTGGATGGCGGTGATGACCACGTTCAACACCGCCACCCAGACCAGCGCGCCGCCGTGGGTGCGGGCGCGTGCCACCGCCCTGCACACGCTCTGCGCGCTGGGTTCGTTCGCGATCGGCTCGGCGTTCTGGGGCGCGCTGTCGGGCATCGTCGGCCTGACGAACGCGCTGAGCATCGCGGCCGCCTGCATGGCCGCGGGCATTTTGCTGGCGCGGCGCTTCGCGCTGCGCATGGGGCAGGCTTCCGACGTGACCCCGGCCACACCCTGGGAAGATTCCTTCGTGTTCCACGAGCCCGACCCCGAAGCGGGCCCGGTGGCGGTGGAGATCGGCTACCGCATCCGCACCGAGGCGACCGTCACATTCCTGGAAGCGGCGAGTCAGCTGCGCGCGCCGCGCCGGCGCGACGGGGCGACCTTCTGGCGCCTGTACCGCGACCTGGCCGATCCGTCACGCTACGTCGAACGCTTCATCGTCACCTCGTGGGCCGAGTACCTGCACCAGCGTGCACGGGCCACCCAGACCGATCAGGAACTGGAGTTCCGGGTCCGGGCCTGCATGGTCGAGGGCGAGTCGGTGACGATGCAGCACTACATCGCCGAGCGTTGAGGGGCCCGCGGTGGTGCGAACAGCGCCGTAAGGCGGAGCAGCGTGGCAACGACCAAGTCCCCACGACCCGACCGATTTCAGGTTTCCGAAGTACAACGCCATCCATGCACCAAACCCTCCAGCTGCTCGCCAAAACCGACTTCCCTCCGATCGCGCGGGCGCAACTCGGCACCCTGCAAGTCAACCTCGGCTACAAATGCAACCAGAGTTGCCTGCATTGCCACGTGAATGCCGGCCCGAACCGCACCGAAATGATGGACGCGGCCAGCGTCGACCTGGTGCTCGAAGTACTGCGGGCGCGCGCCATCAAAACGCTCGACCTGACCGGCGGCGCCCCCGAGCTCAACCAACACTTTCGCCGCCTCGTCGTAGCGGCTCGCCGGCTCGGCGTGAAGGTGATCGACCGCTGCAACCTGACGATCCTGTCCGAGCCCGGCCAGGAAACGCTGGCCGCGTTCCTGGCCGAACAGGGTGTCGAGGTGGTCGCTTCGCTGCCCTGTTATTCCGTCGACAACGTCGACCGCCAGCGTGGCGAAGGGGTGTTCGAACGCAGCATCCAGGGTCTGCAGACGCTCAACGCGCTCGGCTACGGCGTCGAAGGCTCCGGTCTCACGCTCAACCTCGTCTATAACCCGCAAGGTGCGTCCTTGCCGCCGCCACAGGGCGCGCTGCAAGCCGACTACAAACGCGAGCTCGGCGCGCACTTCGGCATCCGATTCAACGAGCTCTTCGTGCTGACCAACATGCCGATCCAGCGTTTCGGCAGCACGCTCGTGTCCAAGGGCACGTTCCAGGGGTACATGCAATTGCTCAAGGGCGCCTACCGACCAGAGAACCTGGGCACCGTGATGTGCAACTCGATGCTCAGCGTCGACTGGCAAGGCGATCTGTACGACTGCGACTTCAATCAGATGCTCGGCCTGCGCGCACGCCTGAACGGCAGCGCCCGGCCGCACCTGCGTGACCTGCTCGTGCACGACGCGGTGGGCGCAGCGATCCGCGTGGCCGACCACTGTTACGGCTGCACCGCCGGCCAGGGCAGCAGCTGCGGCGGCGCACTCGAAGCCAAAGCACCGGCCGAAGCCGCCTGATGGCCGCCGCGTCGAAACGGCCTCTGTGGGTCGGGCTGGCGATCGTGGCGGTTGCTGCGGTGCTGGCGTACCGGCACTTCGGCCTGGGGCAGTTGCTGACGCTCGAGGCGCTGAAGGCCAGCCGCGATTCGCTGGTGGCGCTGTACCAGAGCCGGCCGTTGTTCGCTGCCGGGAGCTTCTTCGCGGTCTACCTGGCGGTCGCGGCCTTGTCGTTCCCGGGCGCCACCGTCCTCACGCTCGCGGCCGGCGCGATGTTTGGTCTGTGGCTGGGTCTGCTGATCGTCTCTTTCGCGTCGAGCCTCGGTGCGCTGCTGGCGTTTCTGGTGGCCCGCCATCTGTTGCGTGACAGTGTGCAAGGGCGTTTCGGCAAACAGCTCGCGCCGGTCAACGAGGGCATGCAACGCGACGGTGCTTTTTACCTGCTGACACTGCGCCTCGTGCCGCTGTTTCCGTTTTTTGTCGTCAACCTGCTGGCCGGGCTCACGCCCATCGCCGCCGGGCGCTTCTACTGGGTCAGCCAGCTCGGCATGCTGGCCGGTACCGCCGTCTACGTGAACGCGGGCACGCAGCTCGCGAGCATCCAGAAACCGGCCGATGTGCTCTCGCCTGCCTTGTTGCTGAGCTTCGTGTTGCTGGGGGTGTTTCCGCTGATCGCCAAGGGCATCGTCGGTGCATTGCAGCGGCGCAAGGTGTACGCGAAGTGGACCAGGCCGCGCCGCTTCGACCGCAATCTCGTCGTCATCGGCGCCGGTTCGGGCGGGCTCGTCACGTCCTACATCGCGGCCGTCGTCAAAGCCAAGGTCACGCTGGTCGAAGGCCACAAGTTGGGCGGCGACTGCCTGAACTTCGGTTGCGTGCCGAGCAAGGCACTGATCCGTTCGGCCAAGCTCGCGAAGCAGTTGCGCACGGCCGGGAGCTTCGGCGTGAGCGGCGTCACAGGCGTCACCGGCACGGTCGACTTCGCGGCGGTGATGGCGCGGGTGCAGCGGGTCATTGCCGACATCGAACCGCACGACTCGGTCGAGCGCTACACGAAGCTCGGCGTCGACGTGGTGCAGGGCCGGGCCCGGATCACCTCGCCCTGGAGCGTGGAAATCA
>JAYVTD010000592.1:0-6168 GCA_043774765.1 Rhizobacter sp.
GTCGGATGCAGGCCGGCCAGCAACACCAGCGCGCCCTTGGGGTCCCCCTGCTTGACCTGCGCGAGCGCGGCCTTGGCGAGCAGGTCGTCGACGTCTGGCTCATCTGCGGCATCGGCTGCCAGTCGGTACGCGGCGAGCGCCGCCGGATCGCCCACCGCATCGAGCGACTCGGCACGCAGGCGCAGGCCCTCACTGTGCTGTGCATCGACTGCCAGCAGCAGCTCGAGGTGCTGCAGCGCGTCGCTGAAGGCTGCCAGCCGCACCGCGTCGCGTGCTGCCGCGAGCAGCCAGGGAACGGCTTCGCGTGGCTTGCCGCCCTCGAGCCAATGACGGGCGATGTCGGACGGGGCGACCTCCTGCTCGGCAAGGAGCTCGGCAATGCGGCGATGCATCTGCGTGCGGCGGTGCGGCGGCACCTGGTCGGCCAGAGCCTGGCGGACCAGGTCGTGGCGGAACCGGTAGCGGCTGCCGGCAGGCACGAGCACGCCTTGCACCAGCGCAGCATCGAGCGTCAGCATCGCCGAGGCCTGGGCCGCTTGGGCCAGCGCCTCGATCGTGGCAAGGTCGAAGGTGTCGCCGCACAGGGCCAGCCACTTGAGCAGGGCCAAGGCCTCGTCGGCCACGTCGCAAAGGCGCGCCAGCACCGCCTGCGCGGTGCTTTCGGGCAGCCGCCCGTTGCGTGTCGACGCCGCGCAGCGTGCGAGTTCGATGGCCGCGAACGGGTTGCCCTGCGCCGCGCGCACCACGCGCGCGACGATGTCGGCCTCCAGCGGCGCGGTCGAGGCCTGCAGCACCAGGCGGTGGCATTCGTCGTCGTCGAGTGGTTCCAGGTCGATCATCTTCAGCGCCTCGGCCGCCTGCAGCCGGGCCAGGCCGCGTGCCAGCGCCGTGCCCTGCGCCGGCGGCCGCACACCGAGCAGCACGCAGACCGGGGCGCCGGACATCGCGAGTTGCATCAGCACGTCCACATCGGCATCGCCGGCGAGGTGGGCGTCGTCGACTTGCAGCAGAACCTCGGCGCCGGCGGCAGAGGCGATGAGCAGCCGACGGATCGCGCCAATCACCTGATGGCGGCCGAGCGGGCCGGCAAGCGGCTTGGCCGGCCCAGCCAAGGGGCTGAGCAGGCCCAGCACATTGCGCGCACTGTCGCCGATGCGGTCAAGTGGCGCGCGGTCTTCCAGCAGCAATCGCTCGGCGATGGCCGTCACGACGGCATAAGCGCGGCCCGAGCCGCTCGCCTGCACGCGCAGTACGCTCCAGCCGCGGCCACCGGCCTGGGCGGCGATCTCGCGGCCGAACGCACTCTTGCCGATGCCCCCCGGGCCGCGCAGCACGATGCCACCCGGACGCTCGGCCGGCGCGCGGCCGAGCCAGGCCATGGCTTGCGCGATCGACAGTGCACGGCCGACGAATGCCGGGCCGCTGGATTGCAGGCCGGCAACGCAGCGCTCGTACAGGGCGTCGGTCTGTCGGTCGGGTGCCACGCCCAGCGATTCCCGCAGGGCCTCGCGCAGGTGCGCGTACCAGCGCAGTGCCGCGGCGCGGTTGCCGGCTTCCAGCTCGCGCTGCATCAGCGCCCGGTGCGCCGGCTCGTCGGTCGGTTCGATCCGGGCCAGCTTGTCCCATTGGCCGGCGACCCGCAGCAAATCGACGTGGCGAGCGTGCAGCCGCTCGCGCGTCGCCACGGTCCAGCTCTCGTAACGCGAGCCGGGCAGCAGGTCGCCGCCGTATCCCCGGGCGGCCTCGGCGCAGGCAGCGGCGTCTCGCCGACCCAGCGCTGCATCGGCGCTGCGCTCGAAGTCTTCCGCGTCGACCAGCATCGGTCGCTCCGGCCACAGCAGCACTTCGCCCCCCTGCATGACCACGGCGTCGTGGCGGCCCAGCGCGTGGCGCGCGTGGTGGGCAGCCTTGCGCAGGTTGGCGTTGCCGGGGTCGGGTTCGAGCTGCGGCCACAGCGCGTCGACGACCTGGTCGCGCGTGAGTCGTCGCTGCGGCTGCAGGCTCAGCAGTTGCACGAGGTGCGCAGCGCGCAGGCTGGGCCAGCGGTCCGGCGCCATTTCTACGCCGTCGATACGGACGGCGAAACGACCGAGCAGGTCGACTTCAAGCGTCGGCAGTGGCGCGCCGGACGGATCGAGCAGGGTGCGTTCCATGTTGCGCAGTGTGCGGGCCGCCGGGCAGCGCCGGCAAGCCCTCGCGGACCCAGGAACGATTCAGGAACGCCAGCCGTGCATCGTGACATCGGTCCGGATCGTCCGGCGCCACTGACCGCAAGGAGAAACCATGGAACCCCGCAACACGAACATGCACACCCCTGTCCGCAGGGTAGCGATCTCGTCGCCGCCGCAGCCTGCGGTGAATGAGCCGCTCAGCGGCTTCGAACAAATCATGGCGGATGCGATGGAGGCCGCAGCCCGAAACCCGTCGATCGACCCGGGAGCGATCGAATACGCGTCGTGGCTGCGGCTTCTGCGCCGTTCCACGCCCTGACCCGAACCCAAGCTACCGAATTCACGAGGAGCATTCTGATGAGCACCACGACAACGACTTCCCTGTACGACCGGCTCGGCCGGCGCGAGGGCATAACCCGCATCACGCGGACCCTGATCGACAACCACATGGCCAACCCGCTGGTGAGTGCCCGTTACGGCTCGAGCGACATGCCCAGGGTTGAACAGCGTGTGATCGAATTCTTCTGCGCCGGGGCCGGTGGCCCGGAGACTTACACCGGCAAGGACATGCTCGCCACGCACAAGGGCATGAACGTCAGCGAGCAGGAGTTCGTCACCGTGATCGACGACGCGATGGCCGCGCTTGAGACCCACCACATCGACCCGGCCACACGCAACGACGTGCTGGCCATCCTGTGGTCGTTGAAGGGCGAAGTCATCCGCGTCTGACCGCATGCTGGCGCGGCCGCCAGGCGCCGCAACGGACAGTTGCTCCCGCAGCGCCTGCACGTTCAAGGGCCATCACATGTCTGCAATCGGGTCATCTTCCGCGTCAATGGATACGCCGGTGGCAGCCCACCACCGACGCCCGTTCATGGCCGCTACCGTGAGTCCGCGGTCAAGCTCGGCAGCAGTCGTTGGTGACAATCCCGATCGACCGATGGCTGTTGACGACCGCGACCAGCGTGGTTCGACACCGATCAGGCAATCGTCAGTGCGGGTTCCGTGCCGTCACGCGGACCAGTCCCCCGCATACAGCGCATGTCGCCGACTGAACGACCGCGCATGCAGGTACAGGTACGGCTGGTTGAGTGGTGGGGAAGCAATGCAGCGTCCCAATGTCCAAATGGCATGGGCGCGTGCACTGACTACTTCGCACATGCAGGCGGAACACAGCATGCCGTTGGCTTCTGCGCCTCCGGCGGGGCCATCACGCGCTCGTACACGACGTACCCCAGCCCAAGGAGGCCGAAGACAAGCAGCGCTGTGTGCGCCATGCCGAGCGGCCTGATGAGCCGGCCGATTGCGACGGCGCTCCCCGCCTTATTCGGATGCTGCGCTGCAGTTGCCGCAGCAAAGATGATGACGCCAAGGACTGCGCACACAAAGAACATGCCGAGGGTAAACAGGACAAGGAAGCGCTGCCCTTCGGTCGGCACAGGCACGAACTTCTCAAGCGCGTATGCAAAGCACGCTGCGGCCAGCGCGAGCGTGTACTTGTTGTACTCGATGAGTGCGCTGAAGTTCACGGCGCCTCTCTCAGCAGTACGGGCACACGTTACGAATAATCGCCTTGTTCCCGGAAGCGATCGAACTCTCGGGCGCACTCCGCACCGCTGACCCGAGCATGAGCATGGCGGTCGTCACATCGTGCGCGTTCACCTTTGTCGTGCCACGTCCGCTCTGTGTGCGCGTGCGGGTCGCCGTCGCTATGCTCTCAACGAGCACGTCCCGAAGGAACGCTTCTTCATGGTCGTGAATCGTGACGAGCTTCTTCCAGCTGATGCGCTCAAGTGGTCGCCACGCATCAGGGGTGACGTCGAGTCCACGCGTTGCCAGGTCGGCGACCAGTTGCTTCCTGTGCTCTTCAAACCGGGTGTCCATGGCCGTCCCTCCTCTACGAAATGCGGAGTGAGTGTCGCGCCCGGGCGCGAGTTGGTCAAACAGACTACAGCCCCATCAACCAAAGAGGGGGCGGCAGCAAAATCGAGCAGTCCGACGAAGCACGGCACTCTCTGCTCGCTCTCGACCCGGTTGCGTGGGCACCCGACCGATTCGTCAGTCGAAGATTTCCATCTCCGGCACCGGCTTGTGGTGCGGGTCGAGTTCTTTCGGCACGTTGAGTTCCGGCAGTGCATTCGGCATCGCCACGTGGCCCTTCAGCGCGGCACACAGCTGGTAGACGTAAGCCAGCACCTGGGCCACGGCGGCAAAGAGTGCAGCCGGGATCTCGCGGTCGAGCTCGGCGTGGGCGTAGAGGGCACGGGCCAATGCCGGCGCTTGCAAGACCGGCACCTTGGTCTCGGTGGCGGTGTCGCGGATCTTCATCGCCGCCAGTTCGGCGCCAGGGCCGGCGCGGGCGTGGCGCCGGGTTGCGAGTTCCCGCCGAAGCAGCGGCGCCAGACGCTGCATGAACTCCAGCTGCGACATGACAATGTCGGTGGTGCCGTCGCGCCCAAGCGTCCTGAGCTCAAGCATGACCTGCCCGGCGGAGCTGCATTGCATCCGGTCGATGGGCTGGTGCTGTCGGCGCCGGCACTCGCGGCCGACATGTGCGCCGCACAGAAGCTGCTGCTCGCCGTGGTGGGTCGGCTTACGCCGAGCCTGCGCCTGGGCAACAGTCTGCGACCGGCCTGGCTCTCGTGCGATGCGGCCCCCGTGCGCGCCTACTTGGCCGACCTGTTGATCCCCGACCGCATCACGCCGCTTCTCGCGCGTTTCATCCCCGACGCCGGGGCCTGTATGCAGTCGCGTGCCGGGGCGTGCGCGCTGCCGACCCTGCTGCTCTGTGCGGGCAGCGACTGATGAATGGCGCCGGCCGGGAGTGCAGCGTTCGCCACGCTGGGCGCGTGGCTGCACTCCAGCGCCCCGCCGCCCAAAGCGACCTGAGCGCCCCTTGAGGGCCGCGAACGAAGTGTGCTCGGGGGTCGTCCTCTCAGCCGCCGCGCTATCGGGCGACGCTGAAGTTCACCGGCTCCGCCTTCAACAGCACCTGGTCGGCCGCGGTGTTGTCGATGAACTCTGCGCGCGCGCTGTAGCTGCCCGGCGGTGGGTTGAGCCAGATTTCGGTGAAGCCGTTCGCCAGGTCGATCACTTCGTCGCGCCCGCCGTCGGCCTTGATGCGCAGGCGGAAGTGGCCACTGCCCTTTTCGGCGAGCGCCGTGTTCGACACATTGAGCCCCGACACATGCAAGGCCATGCGAAACGGTGCGGTGAGCGTGGCCCCCGGGTCCGGCAGCAGGATCGCCACCGACTTCGTGACCGGGCTCTTCGGGTCGATGCTGTCGTTCTTCTTCGTCACCGTGATCGTGATCGGCTTGCTGTAGACGAAGTTCGGGATGTGCTTGTCGTCGGCCAGCACCAGCCGCAGCGTGTACTTGCCCGGCGCAAAGCTCAGCACCGATTCCATCTGCCCCTTGCCGAAGTGCATGTACTGGTCGTCGAACGGCAGCGGCTTGCTGAAGTCCATGGGCAGCTCGCGGTTCACGAGCAGGTGGTGGTGGCCGGTCTTGCCCACCGGCTTGACGATGGGCGCCAGGCCGATGCCCGTGAGGCCGAACTTCGCGACGAACGGCGACTCGACCGAGGCCCCGTCCTTCAGGTTGCTGAAGTAAGCCTCCTTGACGAGGCGCGGCGCGGGCACGACCCACGGATGCAAGGCGTCGGCGGCATGGGTCGGGGGCGCGATGGCAACAAGACCGAAGGTCAATGCCAGCGCAGACGCGACAAATCGCGCGGTGGTGAGAGCGGAGCGGATAGGCATGTGGTTTGCGTCGTAAATGCGTAACTGAACGTGAGGCGCGCGGAGTATAGGAGGGGCTGTGGGGTGTTTTCAGGTCGTGCGAGGCCTTGCACGCACCACGATCCTGCAGTTGCGGAACTACCGCACGCAAGAGCCCCCTCCACGAATGCACGCGACCCGTTCCCGTCATTCAGCGTCGGGCCCAGCAGACATTCGATCGACCCCGAAGGCAGAGCGGTTCGCGCTGCGGGTCGT